>NZ_JAEDCO010000049.1 GCF_016294135.1 Methanobrevibacter ruminantium | reverse complement strand
CTTATATCACATTGCCTACAGAGCAAGCGGGAATCCCGACTGTGAACTATGAAACCTATTGTTATGAGCCAATCAATACAACTTATGATTTGATGGATAAGTTTGTAGATGTAGTTGATAATTTAGAATTTTGATTTATGAAATAACTGAAATTAATTTTTAATAAATTTTTAAACGTGATGTGTAAATATGATTAAGAAAGATTATCCTCAAGAGCCTACAGATGAAGCAAAAGTGGATTCTTCATTATATGATGCAGAATTGATTGGAGAAAATGACTTGGGAACCGTTCATCTTCATGGTCCTTTTGGAAACACTGATTCAGATATTAAAATAGCTTATTTGATTGGTATGCATCCAATGGAGAGCAAGGCTCATAGAGGATTGTTTGATACAATAATTGAATGGGATAAAGAAGGCATTTTAAACTATTCCTATTATATTTACAATATAAATGTGGTTGGTGAGCTTGACGAGGAAACAGAAGGTCGTATGGATGGACAGCTTCTTGCTCAAGAGTTTGCAGCTCCACATATAATAAATAACAAGTATGATTTCTTTGCAGATATTCATAGCAATAAGGGTCTAAAAGGGCCTGGAACCTATGAAAAAACCAATTTCATCTTTGCTCCAGGATTTGATGATGAGTCAACTAATTTCCTCAATGTATTGTTGGATGAAATTGATGAGCTTGTTTATTATGCTCCCGAGTATAGGACAAGCCCTCCTTATATTACAATTCCAGTTGTAGAAAGTGGAATTCCAACAATTGTTTATGAAACTTATTCCTATGAACCTATGGAAAGAACTTATGATTTAAGTGAAAAATTAGTTAAGGCAATTGATAATTTGAAGTTCTGAGTTTAGATTTCCTCATTTTTATTTTTTTAAATAAATTTTATATATTTTTATAAATAGATTATTAATTACTTATTTTAAAAAGGGGCATTATATGGAATTGGGATGGATAGATTTTTCAAAATCAGAAAGAGATAAAATTTTGATTATTTTAGAAAATTTTAAAGAGCAAGGGGTTCTTGACGAATTGGGAATAGCACCTATTCGAGATGGATTTTCAGATTTATTTTTCCCTGGAACTTCAACAATTCAAACTCGTGCCAAATATTTTTTCATTGTTCCATATGCCCTAAAGGATTTGGAATTAAATAGTGAAAAAAGTTTTAGCCAATTGAAAAAGCAATTAGATGGTACTGAAGAGAAATGTGCTAGAAAATTATTGGATATTAATTTTCATGAAAGAGGAATAATTGGCAGAAGATCAATTGCATCTAATAAATGGCTTAAACGAACCCCTGCAAATATTTATTGGGCGGGTTTAAGAAGATATCAGATTTTTAAAGCTAAGATGTCCATAGATCAATATATTAAAATAATTGCTTTTCAAAAACAAAATAAATCAGACATTCTCAAATTAGGAAATCGGAATGATGAAAATGATGAGCAGGATGATAAAAATGCAGGTGTTAGTCAAAAAGTTCATTTATTAAACATCCCGTCTTATAATCCAAATTGGATAAATGAATTCAATATGAATTTAACCCCTGAAGAGGGCCAATTCTTAAAGAATCAAATTATTTCCAGTTGTAGAAATAGTATGATTGCTTATATTTTAAAGGAAAATATATATGAAGTTTTAGGGTGTAATTTTTTTAGGGATTTAGAAAGTATCATTGATAATTTTCCAGAAAAAATTCAAAATGATTTTTATATGGCAAAATCATTTTCTGAATTTGTATATGTTTTGAGAGTAATTTATAATTTAATTGTATCAGAAGAGGGGAATGAAAGGGCTAAAAAGGAATTTGCCCTATTAAAACCTAGATTGCCCAATATATCTAATGTAAATATTGAAGAGATCTTTTCTTCCTTAAGATTATATAATCCAAATCTAAAATCTTTTTTAATTAAATCTAGAGAATTAATGAAAGATAATGATGTTGAAGGTTTGAAAATTCTTATCAAATCAAGGGAAGTTTTTTTAAAAGGTGAAAATAGGTCAAAAACCACACATCCTGGGGAATTTGACAAGAATATATGGTTTGCTGGAGGATACCTTGATTATCGTTTTTATAATGCAAAGAATATTATCCTGGATATTTTTGAAAGTGAAACTCCTGATATTGTAAAAACCTATGTTTTAGAAGAAAATAATCGTGAAATGGAGGGGATCTAAATGTTAAATCCTAACAATAACCGTTTAGATTATGGTGAGATTCTATCTCCTCCTAATAATTATGAATTGGATTTTGCAATTGGCACCACCTATTCTCTAGATTTAGATGCTTTAGTAGGTGCAGCTATATCATTAGGCTTGTCAGAAGAAACAGATACAAATCTTAGGAATAATCCAATTTTTCTTTTAGAGGCATTGCGTACAACTGGAGATAAGATTATTCTATTCTGTGAAGGTGGACAGATTCATCTTCCAAATAAACCTAATCCTTTGTATATCTTACTTGAAGAAATAGTATTTCAGGTAAATAGTTCAACACGATTTGAAAATAAGAGATATTCTTCTTTTCATCCAAAATTCTGGTTGTTGCGTTATACTAATGAGGAAAATAATGTTCTATATAAGGTTGTTGTTTTAAGTAGAAATTTAACTTTTGATAGAAGTTGGGACATTAGTTTTGCTATGGATGGTTTTCTAAGGGATGAAAGAACAGATAAAAATAACCCCATTGCAGATTTCTTGAAATATTTAAACGATTACTCTAAAAATGATGAAAAAAGCTCAAAAATAGAGGATATTATTAATGAGTTATCATATGTTCATTTTGATTTGAATTCAAGAGATTTCTTTGATTTTGAGTTTATTCCAAATGGAATTGCTGATTATACTATTAGAAATTCTAATTTATTTAAAGATTTTGATGAACTCTTGATTATGTCCCCTTTTTTAAGCAAAACTTTAATTAGAGAGTTCAATGAACATATAAGAAATAAATCAAAAGCTTTCCTTTTTACAAGAGAAAATTCATTAAATGGATTAAATTATGAAGATTGTGGTAATTTTGAAATCTTTACATTAAAAGATCAAATTATTGATGGGGAATCCTCATTTTCTGAGGAGTTGGATGAAAGTTCAAATGGAGAGATCATTAAGCAGGATATTCATGCTAAAATGTTTATGGTAAGCCATGAGGATATTACAGATTTGTATTTAGGTTCTTTAAATGCAACTCATAATGCATTGTATGGCAATATTGAATTCATGGTTAAACTTAGAGCAAAGAGAAATAAATTAAATCTTAAATTATTGTCTGAAGGATTATTTGATGGTGAGGAAGGAGGTCCAAATAGTCCTTTCCAATTAGTTGATATAAATAATTTTGCCGATGAGAAAAAAGTCGCTGCAAATAATGATTTAAACTTAATTATAAAAACTATCAACAGATTAGATCCTAAAGCTTGCATTAAATTTAAAGAAAATTCATATAATATTTGGTTATGCTTTAATGATTTTAAAGAAGAACATATTTCAAAATTTAAAGATTTTGAAATTGAGATTAGGCCATTATTATCAAATAAAAAATTTATGTTTGAAAGAAAAATATGCTTTAAGAACATAGATAAAATCCGATTATCTGAATTTTTTGTCTTGTCTGTTAAAAATCTGAATGAAGAGGGTTCTGAAATTATTGAAAGAGTTATTAAAGTTCATACTACTGGACTTCCGGAAGATAGGGAAAAAGAGGTAATTTCTTCAGTTGTTAATGATAAAGAGGCTTTTATTAGATATGTTGCCTTTTTACTTGGAGATAAATATATTTTAAGCGTTATGGAAGCTGAAAGTGGATTTGGTTCCAATACATCTAACTTTGCTTTTAGGGTTCAATTGCCTGAATTATATGAAAAAATGTTAAAGGCTTCAGTTTATTCTCCTGAAAAATTTGAGGAATTGGAATTTTTAATTAAAACCCTTTCAGATGATGATGTAATTCCAGAAGGCTTTGAAGAACTTTATAATACTTTTAAACAGGTGGTTGATTAATATGAGTAGCATATTTAACCGCTTAGATGAGATTGAAGAAACTGTAATGGATGAATTAAAGGATTTTCAAAGAGCTACAGTTGAAAGAATAGATTATTTATACAGGCATGGTCAAAATCGTATTTTAGTTTCTGATGAAGTGGGGTTGGGCAAAACATTAGTTGCACGCGGAACCATTGCTAAATTTGCTAAATTAAGAAGAGATGAAGGGGATAATTTAGTAAAGGTAGTTTATATCTGTTCCAATGCAACAATTGCTGAACAAAACTTAGATAAGCTTCGGATTGTAAATGAATTAAGAGCTGAAAACACTCATACTTCAAGATTATCAATGCAACATTTGAATATTTTCAATCAAGAAAACGATCAGAATGTTTTAAATAGATATATTCAGCTTATCCCCTTAACTCCTGAAACTTCTTTTAAAGTTTCTAATTCTCAAGGGACAAGAGATGAAAGAGCATTAATGTTCGCTATTTTAAGAAGACTCCCCACTTTTAGAAATTGGAAAAAACAATTAGAAGAGATTTTTAGATTTGGAGTTCATTATTGGGAAGGCACTAGAAATTATTATGATGATCAAGTTAAATTATGTGATGAGAATTCTAATGGGGAATATGTCAAATATATGGTTGAAGAGGTCCATAAAAACTTAATTGAGATTAAATTCGGAGATAAAGATTTATTGTCATCTTTAAAAGATCTTTGCCGAAAAATTAAAAGAGAAGGTTTTGTTAAGAGGGATGCTAAGCCATTTATTGTAAGGCTTAGGATAATGTTTGCAGACATATCTTTAAATAAATTAGAGCCTGATCTAATCATTATGGATGAGTTCCAAAGATTTAAATATTTATTAAGTAGTGATAAGAATTCTGAAATGGATAGATTAGTTAATAAATTTTTCAATTCTGAGGATATGAGAATTCTGATGCTTTCCGCAACTCCTTATAAAATGTATTCAACATTAGATGAAATTGATGAAGAACAGATTGATGCACATTACTCTGAATTCTTTAATGTAATTGACTTTTTAAATGTGTGTAAAAAAGAAAGGATCAAATTCAGGGAAGTTTGGAGTAATTATTCCCTAGAGCTGAAAGAATTTAGCAAAGATAAAACCTCTTTTATTTCCGCAAAAACAAAGGCAGAAAATGCAATGTTTAAAAGCATATGCAGAACTGAAAGAATCACAGAGACTGAAGTTGTAGATATTGTAGATGATTTTGATGCAAATCATTCATTAAAAGTTTCTAAAGAAGACATTCAATCTTTTATGGATGCTCAAAAACTCTTGGATGAGATAGGGCTCAATAATAATGTGCCTATAGATTATGTTAAATCAAGCCCTTATTTAATGTCTTTTATGAAGAACTATCAATTAAAAAGAAGAATTGAAAGATATTTTAGAAACAATAAAAAAGATATTCCTAAAATGAAGAAATCTACTTTTTGGATAAATGAAAATTATATAAATCATTATAAAGAGATTTCACCTAATAATGCTCGTTTAAATGATCTGATGAGTCATGTATTAAAAGATAATGCTGAAAAATTGCTTTGGATACCTCCTGCTCAACCTTACTATCCTTCTGAAGGGGTTTTTGAAGGTATTGAAGATTTTTCAAAAACTTTAATATTCTCTTCTTGGGAAATGGTACCAAGAATGATATCCAGCATACTTTCTTATGAAGTTGAAAGAAAGACTATAGGTAAATTAGAAAATGAAAATCATGATATTAAATATTTTGCCAAAAACAGATATCCTTCCCCTAGATTGAATTTTAATTTAAATGATGATAAACCCGCACAAATGAGTTTGTTTTCTTTAATCTATCCATCTATATTTTTAATAGATGTTTATAATCCGATTGATTGTTTGAATAGGTCATTATCACTTAAGGAAATTGAAAAGGAAGTTAAATCAAAGATACAAAATAAATTAAATCAAATTCCTTCAAATGAAAATTCCCGTGAAGATGCAAGATGGTACTATTTGGCACCTTTGTTATTGGATAAACTCTATTCAAAAGATTTCGTTAAAATGTGGTTTGAAGGGATAGATCATTTCATTACTGAGGGGGTTTTTTATCAAAAAGGTTTCTTGAAACATTTTGAGTTATTGAAAAACCAATTTGATGAGTATTCTCTAAATCCTAAAGAATTGGGAAGAAAGCCTGATGATTTGATAGATATTTTATGTGATATGACTATTGCATCTCCCGCTATTTGCATATATCGAGCATATAGTAAAGAAGCTGTTGGGAAAAAAGTTTCTATTGATGATTTCGTTGAAATTGGATTAATTGATAATTCTCTTATCGCAAAAGGTGTAACTATTGATGATTTTATGGATGTTGATTTGATTGAAAAAAAATTAGCTAAAAGATTCTTATCAAAAAATTATTTAGTTAAAAAAGGATTAATTGATAAAAATTTAGCTGAAAACGGTATTTCTAGGAAAGATTTATATGAAAAACAATCCATAGTTCACTATTCTCACATTGCTACACAAGTTGCAAGAAGATTTTTAAATCGTATGAATACTCCAGAGTCAATTGCTGTCATTGATTTAATATTCAAACAAGGTTCTGAAGATGCATATTGGCAGAATTTATTAAAGTATTCTAAACAAGGTAATCTGCAGGCCGTATTTGATGAATATGTTCACTTATTGTCTAATGGCTTAGATGAAAACAATAAAGATAGAATTTTAATAATTAATCAAAAATTATTGAATTCTATGGAAATAAGGGCTGCTTCTTATGATTTTGATACTTATAAAAGTTTCTCATCAAGGATGAAAGGTAGGAATAAATCATCACCTTCTTTAAGGACTCATTTTTCAGTTTCATTCACTAAAGGAAAAAGTGATCAAAGAGATACAAATAGGAAGAAAACAGTTCGGGATGCATTTAATTCTCCTTTCAGGCCTTTTGTTTTAGCTTCAACTTCCATTGGTCAGGAAGGTCTTGATTTCCATAATTATTGTAGGCGAATTGTTCATTGGAATCTACCATCAAATCCTATTGATTTGGAACAGAGAGAAGGGAGGATCAATAGGTTCGAATGTTTAGCTATTCGTCAAAACGTAGCTAAGAGATATGGGAATCGCAAATTTGAAACTGATGATGTTTGGAAAGAATTGTTTGAAGAAGCAAGTAAAAGAGAAAAAGTTGGTGAATGTTCCGATTTGATTCCTTATTGGGGTTTAAAAGATTCTGAAGACATGGTTAAAATTGAAAGGATTGTCCCTATGTACCCATTTAGTAGAGATGAGATACGATATGATAGATTAATTAAGATATTGTCATTGTATCGTTTAACTTTAGGTCAATCAAGACAAGAGCAAATATTAGAAAATATTTTCAATGATTTGGATAATGATGAAAATAATCAGACTATTGAAGATATTCAAGGTTTATTCATTAATTTAAGTCCTTATTATAAAAAAGATATTGAAGATTTTGAAATAGATTGTGAGGAAATTAAAGAAGATAAAGGTGAAGGAGAAGAGGAGACTATAGAAAATACTGGAGATTTAACTGAGCCAGTTGATGAGGATAGTCCTGAAGATTTAAGTAAAGATAACTATCCTAATGATTTTGAGGGGTTAGAATTAATTACTGATGATTTCGATGAAAGTAAAGAAGTTAGTGATGAAATAGATGATGATTTAAATGAGTTGGAAAATGAAATTGATGAAAATTATTCTCAAGAACTAGGGGCTGATGAAGATATGGATATCAAAATTAGGTATTGTTTTAATTGTGGTTCGGAATTAGTAATAAAAGGGGCTAAATTTTGTCATAATTGCGGCCAGGATTTAAGAGTTGAAAATTTAGATTTGAATGTAGGTTTAACTGTTGAATCATCAAAGTCTGATAACTCTATAAATGAAACTGGAGATGAAAATTATGATGAGATAGTTGATAAGAGTAGGGAGTATGGTTTTTTTATAAGGCCTGAAATTATGGATATAACTACTAATGATTTGGATGAAATAAGTAAGATATCTGAAGATTCTAATGAGTTAAATGTTGATTTATCTTCATATTGGGAAAAAGTTAAAACATTAATTGATGAGAATAATCTTTTTAATACCTCTGTTTATAATTGGGAAGCTAAAACTTGTTGGATTCCGATTGAAGGGGTGATTTTGGATTTGGCACGTATTGAAATGTTGGTTCATGAAGGGTTTATTCATGTAATGATTTATAGTCCTGCACATAATGGAGATAAAGCTTTATTCCATTACTTAAAGGTCTTTAGGAAACAAATCGAAGAGGAATTAGGTTTTGCACTTAATTGGCTTGAAAAAGTTGATGGGAATAGATTTAGTATTAATGTTTATGTTCCTATAAATATTAACAATGAAGATTTATGGGAAGATGCAATAAATTGGCACATATTCATGGCTAAGCGATTTGATGATGTATTTTCAGATAGAATAAGGGATTACTATGATAACAACCCTTTTAAATTTGATGATAGTTTACGTACAAATTATTGGGAAAAATTAACTAATGAGTTAAATAAAACTAATCTTGTTTCAATGGAAGTTCCACATCCTGATCCTTATTATAGGATTCTTTTAGATAATATTCCTATTTCTGATTCCCGTATAGAATTGCATGCATATTATAATAAGAGGATTATTAAAGTTTCACTTATTATAGAACGACATGAAAAAGGATTATATAATTATTTAAAAAGAGAAAGAAAAATTATTGAGGGGGAGTTAGGCTTTAAATTAAATTGGCTCAGTCAATGGAATTTTAGAATAACTGTTGAAAATAATATAAGTATTAAGGATTCTAATAATTGGCAAGATGCAATTAATTGGCATTTATCAACTGCTAAAAAATTTAAAAAAGTTTTTGATCCAAAAATCAAAGAATTTTTTAATCAATAGGTAGTTTAACAATATTCTTTTTTCTCCCCTATTTTTCACAAAAATTTTTCTTTCATTATATTAATTTTACCTATTATTAAAATATGGTTGTATATGACAAAACTATTTTTAATTAATCATTATTTCAATTAAATTAATTCAAATTCTTTTTTTATTTATTATTAATTCAATAATCTACATAAACTAATTAATTATCATAAAAGTAGTTAAAAATAGTAAAGAATATAGTAAAAAATTTTAAGTTAGATAAAAATAGTTATTAGATAAAAATTTTAAAAAAAGAGTTACATATTTTCTAAACATTCCATCTTCAAGACTCT
>NZ_JAEDCO010000048.1 GCF_016294135.1 Methanobrevibacter ruminantium | reverse complement strand
ATTGAATAATTTAAAAAATAATCATTTTTTATTTTTAATTTTTCTAATTATCTTAATTTTTTATTTAATAAGTTCTGTATCTGCATTAAATAACTTAAATAATGAAAATTATGATAATCCTATCGATTTAGAATCAAATAATGATTTAAATTTAGATGATTCACTTTTATCCGATAATAATCTTAAATCAAATATTGAATTTGAAAGTGAAAATAATATCAGTTCGATAAATTCAGTCCATAATATACGTTCTAATACATCAAACGATGATATACAATTTATCTTCGATAATTCTAAAGATGGAGATACAATTCAATTTAATGATAAGGAATATAACAACATTTCCATCGTCGTAAATAGAAAATTAAATATTATTTCAGAAAGCAATTCCCTCATTCACACTTCAAGCTCTATAAATGATAATGCAAACAAAAATGGAATGATGGATTCATTTGGCTTTTATTTCACTGAACTTGCTAGAGGATCTACAATTAAAGGAATAAGATTACAGGTGAATTCCGATTATGGAATCATTGTTAAGGATGCAAGCAACATTATCATTAGTGACAATATTGTTTCAGGTGGAAAAAAGGCAGGGATCCTTTTGGAAAATTCCAATTTCAATACAATAAGCAATAATAATATTACTAAAGGTTATGATGGATTAAGACTCGAAAACGTTAACAGAACCAATATTGACAATAACAATATTTACTCCAATAAACGCGATGGCTTGGTTCTTGATAGTGTTTTTCTAAACAATATCACAGGGAATTATATTGCAAAAAACAAATTGGATGGTTTTGTTTTAAGAAATGCCAAATCCAATCGCATTCTAAACAACACTATAATTGACAATGCAAATAGCGGATTAAGGCTTGAGGGAAACACTACCAGAAACACTATCCAATATAACAATATTTCATCTAATGTAATGAACATATATGCAAATTCATTGACAAATGGAGATATTATTTCTCAAAACACCCTTATGTATGCAAAGAAATCAAGCGACACTTATACCACATTGGACAATACAGGTGCAGCTATTGTCTTCGCTGAAAATTACAGTTCATCCCCATATGGGAAAATGCTGTTTGAAAGGAATTCCATTGGCTTTAATGAGCAATGGGATGCAAAAAGCACTATGGATCATCCAGCGGTAGATATTGGTGCTAACTGGTACTTTGATAATGATGGGGAATATGGATTGGGTCACATATGCCCTATGGTATTTGGTAAAGCTTTAGACCCTGAAGACTTTAAACACTTGTCTATGGGTTTTGGAGGAGATGAAAATGGAATATTTGGCCAACTATACAATGGAAACACTCCAAGTGGAGCCGGATTATTTTACATTGATAATGTCAATATCAATGGAAAGGATTATGGGTCCGTTATGGTTGGTGAGGATGGCCGTTTTGATTTGAAAGATTTGAATCTTGATGAATTGCCATCAGGGTCTGTAATAACCATTACAATTGGCAGCCATAGTTTCAACGTCACCATTGATGAAAAAGTGTCTTCAAACAAAACAAAAGATTTTAATGAATCCAGCAAAAACCAACAGAACAATAATATTCCTAATGATAGGGATTATTCTAAAAAAGACGGGAATAACCCAAAAACCATAGGCAATGGTACCGGAAATGGATTAGGAATCAATAAAGGTTCAGGAAGTGGAGAAGGCAATTTTACAGGTAGTGGAATTGCAGTTGGAGACCTTTCAGGTCAATCTAATGGCGGTACAGGAGACTCTGGCGAAAACGGTGGTGGCAGTGCATCTGAAGGAGCGAAAGCTTATGAGATCTTAAAGGAAGAAAATACTCCAGTCACAGCTAAAAACAGTCAATTGATTGCGGTCTTTGGTGTTGCACTTGTAATATTGATAATTGCATTAGGATACAGAAGCAAAAATAAGGATGATTTTGCAGATGATGGAAATTATAATCTATAAAAATATTATTTTTATTTATTTGTCATTTATAAAACTAATTAGATTTTTATAAAAAAAAGAAATGATAAATTATTTGAAGAATCTATCATCTGCCTTTTGGTTTTTAGCTTTTTGATGCTTGGTTTCAAACCATCCGATCTTGATGTCATCAACTAAAGTGTCTTCAAATAGCTGAGGAACGTATGGCTTGATGTCAAGAAGTGGAGTGCCGTCAAGAATGTCTACATTTGAAATATAGAGAATGTCATCTTCAACCTTATCCAATTTTACAGTTGTCATTCCAATATTGTTAGGCCTTTTAGGAGATCTTGTAGCAAAGACTCCATGTGTTTTATTGTCCATGAATGGTTTCACTTCGAGTGCATTTCCATTTGTCTTATGCAAGTGATATATGAGTATAAGATGTGAAAAACCATCAATATCCTTTAATCCAGGCTTGAATTCATCTTTAAGACATATTTTACCTTCAATTCCTTTTGCACCAGTTGGTTGGATTGGCATTCCCTCTAACTCTTTAAATGGGGAATGGATTGTTCCAATAATATCAAATTCTATTTTCATACTATCCTATTTTATTTTTGATGTATATAAACTTTTACAACGGAAAAAAATCATGATTGATTTGGTTTCAATCAAGCATTCTATTCAATTGAATTCAAGACATGAGTCACAAACTGTGTTTTAGCTATTTCCTCAACGAATTCAACAAGAGCTGCAGCTTCCTTCACTGTCTCTCCAGTTGCTATGACTCCATGGTTCTTCAAGATGATTGCATCTTCTGTCCTTAGAGCTTCACTTGCAGCTTCAGCAAGCTCCTTGCTTCCTGGCTTGAAGTATTCAATGTCCTTCAAGTATTCGGACTTAATGGCTCCAAATCCTTCAAGACGTTTAATTTTCTTGGCAGAAAATGCAAATCCTGTTGCATAAGGTGAATGTGTATGTGCAATACCGTAAACATCAGGCTTTTCTCTGTATATTGCCAAGTGCATTCCAACTTCAGATGATGGCTTTCCTTTTGTCAATAATTCCCCCTTTTCATTCACGAGAACAATGTCCTCTTCCCTTAAGTCTGCAAGGGATTTTAAGGTAGGTGTGATGGCCACTATGTCGCCGTTTTCACCTTTGAATCTTGCACTTACATTGCCAGCTTTTCCAGAGACCAATCCTCTTTCAAATACATATGCTGACATTTCCACTACGGATTTTACAATTTCCTTTTCCATCTTATCATCCTTAACATATATCAAATTAAAAAAAGTGAAGAGCTATTTTTTAAAATAGCTGATTTTGAAAATAATTAATCAATGAATTTCAATTGCTTGTAATTTCCACCTACATCAATGATAGGAACCTCTGCAGGTGTTGGCACGATGTTGTAAATTTTCTGGAACTCTGTTTGAGTCTGGAAAGTACCTGAATTTATACAGTGAATTCCATTATAGTTTGCATAGGTGTTAATATGAACATGGCCTGTATGCAATACGTCAGGTACCCTATCAATAACCAAGTGATCCTCAAGCTCTGAAGCAAGTGGGGTTCTTTCACCATACAATGGAGCCAAATGTCTTTTTCTTAGGAATTCCTTCATTACGAGGTCATTGCGTTCATGTGAAAAGTCATTTGATCCCATCACCATGTCATCTATGCCTCTTCCATGGTAAATCAATACTTCAAGGCCATCCAAGCTTACTGTACTAGGATTTGAGAGGAATTCAACGTTA
Organism: Methanobrevibacter ruminantium; assembly: GCF_016294135.1. Lineage (NCBI taxonomy): Archaea > Methanobacteriati > Methanobacteriota > Methanobacteria > Methanobacteriales > Methanobacteriaceae > Methanobrevibacter > Methanobrevibacter ruminantium. The sequence goes on along the minus strand of NZ_JAEDCO010000048.1, from coordinate 5,998 downwards.
TTTAGCTTGTATAATGATTTAGCATACTTTTCAGGAACAGCAGGCTGTGGCTCTGCAACTCTTGAAGCGTCGTGGTTTCCAGGAGTGATGATGATTTTAATGTCACTTCGGATATCACCAACCAAACGAGCTGCCTCATCATATTGGGCTGTAATGTCCTTAATGGCCAATTCCTTATCCTGATTTGGATAAACACCGATTCCGTCTACAATATCTCCACCGATAATCATATACTTAACGTTATTAGCCATTTCCCTTTGCTCTTCGTTACCATAGTCACCATTAAGCCATTTGGTGAATCTGACAAATGCATCTTCAAGGAATGTAGAACTTCCTATGTGAATATCTGAAGTGAATACAGTACCGAAATCAACCTCTTTTCTATCCTTTCTTGGAACATCAGGATCAATTAGATTTTGGCAAATTGCCAATTGGTTTTCACTTTGGCCAGCTCTCTTTTGTGCAATGACACCAATCACTTCATCTCTCATCAGGTTTCTTGCAGCTCTTATGAGCTCATCATTATCCTTGCTTACTAAAATAGGCAAGGAACCTGTATCGTCTTCCACTTCAATGAGATAATGGCCGTTTTTAGTGCTTCTGATGTCTGTAATCATTACGATTAGGTTCAAGTCAGTCTGGTTTTCAGTGATTTCATTGATCTTTTGCCAGGTTCTAAGTTCTGGCCTTTTTTCCAATATTCCAGATAATTTTTTGTATCTGTTTTGGAAGTAATCGATTAGATTTCTAATCTCCCCGCTAGTGTATGATTTGTTGCTTGTGTCTTTCAGGACCTTGAATTTGTCAAAGCTCACTTTTGATTCGGTCAAGTTTCTTTTATATTTCACTTCAACCTCTTTTGAAACTTCAGCATCTTCAATCTTAACTACATGTTCACTGGCATAGCCAGGATTTACTTTAGGCTCAATTTCTTCCTTAGGCTTTTCTTCAGCTTTAGGTTCATTAAGCCCGATACCTTTTTCTTCTGTAGTTTTAGGTTTTTCAAGTACAATGCCTTTTTCCGGTGTAGCTTGAGGTTTTTCAATTTTTTTGCCTGTTTCTTCTTTCATTTCAGGTTTTTTAGCCTCAATACCATCTGGCTTGTTTGTTGGAGCTTTAGTCTCCAGTGGTTTTTCTTGTATATGTGGTGGCTTTTCAATTGATTTAGGCTTTTCATCATTAACAGGGCTTTTCATTTCTAAATTGAGCCCTTCCATTTTCATTATGGTGTCAACATCAACTGGAACCATATCTTTAGAATAATTTCCGCTTTTCAATTTCACGATAATTTCTGAACTTAAATTTATAGGATTTTTAGAGTTTTTAATTAAATCATAAGCCTCTGGAGATAATATTATCCCTTTCCTCGCAAATTTAATTAGAATTTCAGCAGTCATGTTCATTACTTCCTTTATTTTGGCAAAACCATCTCATATCATTAAGATTTTGCTTTCTTGAAACAGTTCCATTACATTCGTTAATATTTTTGATTCAATATTATATTTATATTATCTTTTTATTGTTAATAAAATAATCTATATTGCATTATTTTTCGATAATCTTATTATATATAAATAATATAAACTATATCATTATAAGATACTAACAATATATCTTCATCACATTTAAAGCTTATTGAAGCCAATGAAAAGTATAAGTCTTGTGATGAAATATAGAAAGATTTGCTTATAAAAAGATAATTTAAAACAATTTAAAAATTAATTCATAAAGGGTATAAAAATGAAAATTTCAAGAATAATAGTTATCATATTGTTATTTGTTGTATTTTTTGAAATAGGACTTTTCAGTTCCTATACTTTAGCAACTGGAGAAGTTCCTGATCCAGGAGAATTAATAAATATGCAAGTCAGCACTGTAACCTCATTTTTCAGTCCTGACAATGTTGGCGGATTGCTCATTAAAGATCCGGACAATGTAAATGTTACAAATAAATTTGAATTGGCTGATAAGCTCTCAGAGGTGGCGGATGTCGATGGGGTCAATGTAGAGAACATGACCGTCACAACTGTAGATGACACTGACAAGGAGGAGTTCAATGTAACCGTAACCGCTTTCGGTTATTCCAAGCCTAGTGGAAAATCCGGTTCAATCATCATTAATGGTGAACCTGATTATAAGATCATTGCTACAGCTACTGCTGAACACACAATAAATGGTATTGAAGTTAAGTTGGATACATTGAAGGTTGATTCCATCTTGAAAATATTTGATGCTGATGACAATAGCTATTCCATATTGGATGAAGGCAATTCCAGTTCCAAATCAAGTTCCAGCTCAAAGTACAAGTCAAGTTCAAGTAGTAGCTCAAGCTCTAGTTCAAGCTCTAGTGGTTCCAGTTCATCCAGTTCCAGTTCCTCTGATTCAGGATCTAGTTCCTCATCTGGCGGAGGATCTTCTGGCGGTTCATCTGGTGGCTCATCTGGAGGTTCCTCATCTGATGGCGGATCTTCTGGCGGTTCATCTGGAGGTTCCACTGAACCTACAAGCGAGCTATTAGCACCTTTATTCTATTTATTTTAGTTTAGCTATTTTTAGCTAAATCAATTATTTATTAAAGATTTTCAAAAGATAAAAACAATAACAGAAGGTCCCTAAAAAGGTGATATGATGATTAATCTTATTAGCATGGGTTCTGATATAGGAAACATTACTGTAAATGTATTTAATGCCATAATTGAAGCAGATATCATAGTCAATTATGATAATATTGACTTAAGCGATTTGGATACATATATTAAAGATAAGGAAATCATTGCCAATGGCTTAGAAGAGCAAAATGAAGTAAGCATTGGTTTGGATGAGTCAGAGTCTATTGACGAGACTGGCGATATCTATTCCAAACTTGAGGAATCTTACTTGAAGATAGAATTGGCCATTTCAAGGTCTCAAGACAACAATGTGGCTCTAATCTGCTCCAACAAGAGAAACATTTATGGTATAGCCAATCTTCTGATTCAAATGAGTTCAAAACATAGTGATATTGAATTGAAGATTTATCCAGCTGTTTCTCCAATAGATTACAGTTCAGCTGTATTGGGAGCTCCATTGAATGATTTTGTAGCTATTGACTTGAACAACCATCTTGTATCAGACAAAGAGCTTAGAAATAAGATTAAGTTTGCCTTAAAGAATGACTTTGTTTTATTTATTCATAATCCAATTGGCGAAAATGGCGATAAATGCAATTTCAATATCTTGAAGGAAGTCATGGATGACTTCAGCAATGAATTATTGGTTGGCATTGTGAATGATGGCTATAGATATGAAATCTCAAAGTTCAATGAGATCAATGAGGATAACATTATAGAGAATTCCACTTTGATTATAGGAAACAAGTTGACTTACAGGCTTGAGGATTATATGGTAACTTCATCTGACTATGTGGTCAAGCCTAAGTTCATTTCACAAAACATTGATTTCTTTGAAAGGTACTTGAAGGACGAGACACCTAAGGGTCTTGACTATGATTGCGAATATTTGCCATGCCATAAGGAATTGGAGGCATGTGATTTCTGTTATTGTCCTTTCTATCCATGTGCTGATGGATTGACAGGCGGTGAATGGATCAAGGACAAGGATGTATGGAGCTGTCAACATTGTGACTGGATTCATCTTGAAGAGCCATGTCAGGCTGTAAGAAAAGGACTTGAAGACATTTTGGAAGATAAGAACGATTTGAAAATAAAGCATATGGAATTATTGAAATTGAGACGTGAATGTCTATTGAAAACTTTAAAATAAATTTTAATTTGATTTTTTATTTGAATTTTTAACTTATATTGCGAATTATGCTTATTTATTACATATTAATTAAAGAAGGTTTTAAAAATGCCAAGTGTAAAAGATATTTTAATTGAAATGAAAGACATGTCGGAATTAATGGTTGATTTGGCTTATTCTGCTGTTTTATTCAACAACAAAGCTGCAGCAGAAGAGGTATTGACCCTTGAAAACAGACTCAACAGCATGAATTATGAAATAAAGAAGCAATCTCTTGTAGCTGCCCGTTCACTTGAGGATGCAGAAAAATTGACTACATTGCTTGAGATTGCAGAAGCTGCTGAATCCATGGGAAACGCTGCAAAGGATTTAGCTGACTTGACATTAAAGGGATTCGAACCACACCTTGTATTCAAAATGGTTATGGAAGAATCCGAAAGGAACATCATTCGTGTAAATGTTGAGGAAAGCTCTGCTTTAACAAACCAATCCTTAGGAGAATTGCTATTGCTCAACCGTACCGGTATGAGAATCATTTCCATCAGACGTGGGGATTCCTGGATTTATGGTCCTGACAAAAACACTGTTATCCTTGCAGGAGATGTTTTGATTGCTAAAGGATCCGAAACAGGAACTGAAATTATTGAAAAATTAGCAGATGGAGAAATGCATTTAGAAGATTTAGGAAATATTGAAGAATTTATCGATGACGATTAATTCAATTTTGATTTATTGTTTGTGTATTTTTAGAGTTTATATGAATTGATCTTTATTGTTTGTGTATTTTTAGAGTTTATATGAATTTGATTTCAATTAAATTATTTATTTAATATGTATGGATGTGACACTATGATGATAGGAGGTGAACCAGTTGAAAAGTCTAATGAAGATGGTACGTCAATTTGGGGAATCTCTCATCACATTGGTTGTTAGCATTATTCTATTTTTATTCAATGCTGTAAAGTTCATTGTTTCACTTCCAGCACGTTTTCTAAGCTACATAAGAGAATTTTTAGCTGACACTGATTCTGTTTTGAAGGAAAGCCTAATTGCCCTTTCCATTTGTGCTGTAGGTGACTTGTGTGCAGGTATCATTTTAGGAAACATGGAATTCTTCCTCCAGACCTATCCTGGCCTTATGGTAATCATTCCAGGAGCTATTGGAATGAGAGGAAACATCTTTGGGTCCTTCGGATCAAGATTAAGCACTCACCTCCACATCGGTACAATATCTCCAGAATTCAAAAGGTCAGACCTTCTGGATGAAAACATTACAGCTTCAATTATCTTGACTATGGTCCTTTCAGTCTTGCTTGGAGCCATTGCAAAGGTAATCTGCATATTATTCAATTTCCCAAGCATAAGCCTATTTGACTTTGTATTGATTTCATTCATCGCTGGATTGATATCAACAGTCATCATGCTTCCTATTACAATGTTCATTTCACTTAAGAGTTTTGAAGGGGGTTGGGACCCAGATAACATCACAACACCTTTCATTGCAGCTGTAGGAGACTTCTTCACCTTGCCTGCAATCATTTTAAGTGTCTTGATTGTCAATCTAATTGGCTTTGACCCGATCGTCAAGATGGTATTGTTTGCCATCATCATATTGATTACACTTGTCTCATTGATTTCAGGATACACAGCTGACAATGAGGTAAGGTATATAGTTAGGCAATCCACTCCAGTTCTGTTCGGCTGTTCCATATTGGGAACCGTTGCTGGTGGAATATTGAACAATTCACTCAGCACACTCCTAAAGAACCAAACATTGCTTACATTGGTTCCATTGTTCTCTGGTGAAAGTGGCGGTTTGGTAAGTATCTTAGGTGCAAGATTGTCTTCAGGTCTTCACTCCGGTTTAATCGACCCGGTATTGAGACCTAAAAAGCACACTATGGAAAACTTCATAGCTATTGTGACATTAGCTATTGTAATGTATCCTTTAATTGGATTCTTGGCTGAATCCTCAACAATAGCTTTCAATAACATTGGTGTCGGATACCTTCAATCAATATTGATAAGCCTTATTGCAGGTATGGTCTTGATTCTAATCATGTTGCTTGTAGTCTTCTATATATCTACCATTTCATATAGAAGAGGCCTTGATCCGGATAATATTGTCATTCCATTGTCTACAAGCCTTACAGATTCAATATCAACATTGATTTTGATTGTAGTCTCTTTAGGTCTTTTAAGCTTGATTTAATCTGGAATAGTTATTTATAATGTTTTTAGGTATTAAACTTGATTT
>NZ_JAEDCO010000047.1 GCF_016294135.1 Methanobrevibacter ruminantium | reverse complement strand
AATGGGTGTTGAAAATTTAATTTATAAGAAATGGTAAAAATATGTTTTTAAAATGAGTGTTGAAAATTTAATTTATAAGAAATAGTAAAAATATGTTTTTAAAATGAGTGTTGAAAATTAATTAAAATAAAAATAGTAAATAGTAAAAAAAGAAAAATATTAGAAAATTGTTTTTGCAATTATTCTAATCTTTCTAATAATTCTTCGAGAGTTGGAGCACCAATAAATGCTAATGAATTGTTGATTGCAATTGCAGGGACTGCGTGAACTCCATAATCAATAGCTAAGTCTCTGTTAGCAGGATCAGCAATACTGAGGATTTGAACTTCGATTTCATCTCCTAATTTTGCTTTTGCTTCTTCAACAACTTTTACAGCACCTGGACAATGTGGACAGGTTGGTGAGGTAAATACTTCTATTTTGTGTGCCATTATATCACCTTGTTTAATAATTATTTAAGTTTTATTTTGTTTATAGTTAAATTGTGATTATAAATTCATAAAAATCTTTAACTTTTATAAATTTATTTTATATATTATTGTTCGTTACTATATAAATATTCCTATTTAAATAGAAAACATGGTTAAGAAGAAATAGAATAATTTTTGCTTTTTAATTAAAAAATAGTCTAAAACTCTAAATTGAAAATCTTATTTTCACTTAAAGTTTCAGTTAAGCTTTTTTTGGATTTAGGATAATTGACAGAAGTGTAATTGGTTACATTAGCTTTTGAAGCAGCCAATTCAATAGCCTTATTTTTATTTCCAAGCTTATCAACTAATCCTAAGTTTTTAGCTTCATTACCATTGTATCTTTTGCCATGAGCTAATTTTGCAAGGTAATTTGGTTTTAAGTCTCTGTTTTTAGCTATTGCTTTGATGAATTGTGTATAATCTTGATCAATCATCTTTTGACCATTTAAAAGATTATCAGGGTTTGTTTCATTGGATTTATTCAATTTAAGATAATCCCTATTGTAAACTCCAGTAAGCTTGACTTTAGAGTATTTGCTGCTGTCAATATAGCTAAGGCCAATTCCTCCAATTGATGAAGATGAACTTGCAACGATGGCATCAGCACTGCTTGCAATCAAATAGCTTTCATCCAATCCCTTATCTCCAATATAAGCGATAACTGGTTTGGTTGAGCTTTTAATGCAACTTGCAATCTCTTCGCTCGCTACTTGGCTTCCACCTTTACTGTTGATATCCAAAACAATAGCCTTTACATTTGGATTAGAATTAGCTTCATTCAATGCGTTTTCTATTTGGCTTGCGCTAGTGAATATCTTGGTGGAGTTGGATGAATCATAGGTGACCGCTCCATTGATAGTTATGACTGCTATTTCCTCCTGCTGTGTAACTAAATTGCCAAATGGCAAAACAAGTACTAAAAGCAATACTATAGCAAGTATAATAAATGCACCTAAACCGATGTTAAGCCAATTTGTATTGTTTTCACTCATAGTATCACTCTTTTTCTTAAAATTGCCATTTTTAGTTATTGTTGTATTCCTTTATTTTATATTAATTTTTAAAAATTATTGTATTATAATATATTTATTTACATTAATATAAAGTTTATTTTTATAAATCTTATTTTTTTATAAATTTAATAATGCTTGTATTGATTTACATTAAATATATATCATTTGATTTTAAAAATTAATATATAGATTTATAAGATATTAGGTGATTTTTTGACTAAAACAGTATTTTCTCCAGGTTCTGCAACAATAATCAATGCTATTTCAACCGGTTTCGGTTCTGCATTTGGTATAGGATTAGGTATTGAGGCAGAGGCTAAGTTTTCTGATGTCGGTGTCAAGTGCTCATCAGATATAGGGGCTGATCCTCATTTGATGAACTTATGTGTAGAACAGGTTTTAGACCATTATAAAATAGGAAGTGCATTGGATTTCGATGATATCATACCTAGCTTGGATTTTGGAAATGGGCAGGGAATTGAAGTCAATACAAAATCCAATTTGCCTTTAGGTTCAGGTCTTTCTTCAAGCAGCGCTTTATCAAATGCTGTTGTCATGGCTACTGCTGCATTGGTTGCAAGCGAGTTTTGCCTTGAGCCATTGACAGATATGGAAATGATAAACATGGGTATTGATGCATCCCTTGAAGCCGGAGTTACTATTACAGGTGCTTTTGATGATGCTTCTGCATCTTTCTTTGGAGGATTAACAATTACAGACAATGGCAATAGGGAGATCTTACATCATGAAAGAATGTCTGACTATGATGTTTTGGTCTTTATGCCTGATAAGGAATCATTAAGCGGTTCTTCTGATGTTGATAGGATGAAATTGGTTGCTCCATTTGTAAGCATGGCATTCAATAAAGCCCTTGATGGCGATTATCTTGAAGCTTTGACATTAAATGGATTATTGTATGGTAATGTTTTAGGATTTGACAATAACATTGCCCTTGATGCACTTCAAGCTGGTGCACTTGCTTCTGGATTGTCTGGAACTGGGTCTTCATTTGTAGCTATTGTGGATGAGAGTTCCATTGATTGCGTTAAAGAGGCTTGGGCATCCTATGATGGAAGAGTCATTGAAACAAATGTGGACAATAGAGGAACAAGAATTATTTAATTATTTTTCTTTTTTCTTTTTTTTTTTTATTTTGCTATTTTTTATCTATTCTATCTATTTTATCTATTTTTTATCTATTTTTTAAAATAAAGTAGTCTGCTTAGTTTTATCCTTGCTTGGGAATTCATGCAAGTATTCAAATATTTCATCTGGATTATTCATTATCTTGTTTTCATTTGTTCTTTTATAGAAGATTTTCATTAATTCCTTTTGATTTGGACTAGCTATTCCATAGTTGTTTCCATAAGTCTTGATGTACTTTTCCTTAAGTCCTGGGAACTGCTTGTCTAACTTGCTATAGAAATATTCCCTATTTCCTTCTCTCAATGTCATTCCCATTCCAAAACAGATTATTCCCTTGACATTTGAGTCTATGCAATAGTCAAGTATTCCATTGATGTTTTCTTCTGTATCGTTAATGAAGGGGAGAATTGGGCATAGCCAAACAACTGTAGGTATGTCGTGTTTATTTAGAATTTTCAATACTTTCACTCTTTCCTTTGTAGTGCATACATTTGGTTCAAGTATTTTGCACAAGTCCTCATCGTATGTTGTCAATGTCATCTGAATGACTACTTTTGCCTTTTCATTGATTTCTTTAAGCAAATCCAAGTCCCTGAGTACTAGATTTGATTTTGTGATGCAAGTAAATCCATGACCGTATTTGTTAATGAGTTCCAAGGATTCCCTTACACTTTGTATCTTCTTTTCAAGAGGTATGTATGGGTCTGTCATTGATCCTGTTCCAATCATGACCTTTTCCTTTTTATTCTTTAGGGCTTTCTTGAGGAGTTCTGTTGCATTTGCCTTGATTTCAATGTCTTCAAATGCATGGTCCATATTGTAGACATTGCTTCTTGAGTCGCAGTAGATGCAGCCATGAGTGCAACCTCTGTATAGGTTCATACCATTCTTATTGGACAGGATGCCTTTAGCGTTAACGTAATGCATGATTTCACTTGTATTTCCTATTTTTTCTTATTCTATTTTTGGTTTTAATATATTAAATTATTTCTGAGAGCATTTGAAAGAATTTGATAAAAATTAATACAAAGAAAAGTTAATTTCAATAAGCATGTTTATATAAGATGAAATATAAAGTATAATTATTATCAAAACTATGGAGTTATTTTTGTGGATAAGAAAGAGATTATGGGCTTATTTGAAAATGAGGAAGAAGCTCAGGATATTCTTGAAAAGTCTAGAAAAAGAATCGATGAAATTGATAATGATTTAGTTAACTTAATAAGTGAAAGAACTTCACTTGCTAGGAGTATTGTTTTAGCTAAAGTTTTTTTAGGCATGGAAATTTATGATAAATCAAGAGAAGAACAAGTTCATGCCAAAGTAAATAAATTAGCTGAAGACTTGAATATTGATAAAAGTATTCTTAGCGGTATTATGGACATGCTAACAACTTTAAGTAAAAATAGACAAAGAGAAATTTTGGAGGAATGATTATGGGAAATATTAGAACTTCATTCGTAAAACGTATATCAAAAGAATTAATTGAAACTCACCAAGGCAAATTTACTACTGATTTTGAAGAAAACAAAAAATTAGTAGCAGAGTACTCTACTGTAAGTACTAAACACTTAAGAAATAAAATTGCTGGTTACATTACTAGATTAGTAAGACAACAAGCAAACCAAGCTTAATTTTATTTTTTACTTTTTTTAAGATTAATTAATTTTAATCTACTATTTTTTATAATTTTTATATCAATTTTAACATTTTTTTTAAATTTTTATTGATTTATTAATTTTAGGATCATTTTATATTGGATTTTTATTAATTATTCATTATTTATTATTAACAAATCTGTATTTTATATAAAAATATGTAAAATTAATAATTAAATATATAAATACCCTTTTATAAAATTAATAAATGGATAATAGTCTAAAAAATATAATTTATCAAAATATTTATTTTTATTTTTAATTTAAAAGAAAAGGTGTGTAAACAAATGGAATTAATTGTAGCCAAATTTGGCGGTACTTCGATTGGAAATGGACAAAGAATTAGAAAAGCTGCACAATCTATCGTAAATGCGTATATGGAAGGAAATAAGGTTGTGGTTGTTGTATCAGCTATTAACAAGACTACTGATGACTTAGTAGCTATTGCTGACGAATCCATTGGAAAAGAAGTAACTGAAAAGCAATTGGCTGAAATTTTATCCATGGGTGAGAGAACCAGCATAAGAGTATTTTCATCAGTCTTGGAATCCTTAGGTGTAAAATCCGAATACATTGATCCAAGCCATGACTTATGGCCTGTAATAACTGATGACAACTATGGAAAAGCTCAAATTGATTTTGAAAAAACTGAAGAGCAATCTCAAGGGCTTTTAGGACTTTTAGATCAAGGAATCATTCCAGTCGTCTGCGGATTCTTGGGAAGGACTGAAAATGGAGAAGTGACTACCTTGGGAAGAGGTGGAAGTGATGTCACTGCATTCCTATTAGGTCATTGCTTAAATGCAGATAATGTGATTATCGTTACCGATGTGGATGGAGTCATGTCCACTGATCCAAGAAAAATCAATGAAGCTGAAAAATTGGATTATATCTCTGTTGAAGAGATGAGAGATTTAGCTACTCATGGAGCTCAAGTTTTACACCCTCATGCTTTAAGATTTAAAGATCCTGAAATAAAAGCGAAAATCATTAGCTTTGAAAAAGGTGATTTGTCTGACCCTGGGACTGAGATTGTAGGTCCCTTTGAAGATTCCATGAACAAATCAGTTTGCTTGCATTCGGAACCAATCTCTGTAGTTGCTTTGGTTGGAGAGGATTTGCTAAATCAAATTGGTCTCATTGCAAAAATGACAACTTTGGTAGCGGAAGCTAACATTAACATTTATGGTATTTCTGCAGGTCAAAATTCAATTACCTTATTCTTGGATAAATGTGATGCTGATGAAGCATATCATTTATTGCACAACTTAGTCATTGCTGAAGACAGTTTAAGCTCAATATCCTTAGGAAGGGACATTGCTATGTTAACCATGATTAACCCAGACTTTATTGAAACTCCTGGAGTAATCACTGAAATCACCAATCCACTTAAGGAAGCACACATAAACATTGTCGAAATCTCATCATCCCAAACTGCTATTGTCTTATTTATTAACTGGGAAGATGGTAAGGTAGCATACGACTTAATCAAGGGAGTTTTATAACTCTCGTTTTTATTATTTTTACCCAATAAAGAGGCATTTCCTTTTATTTTCATTAAAGGGAAGTAATTTGTTTCTATCATTTTTTATTGTAATTAATTTCCATTTACAATCCTTGAAGTTTCGCAAGTTGGTTTTTATCTATGCGAACTTTAATAGATTAAGTATTTGAATTGATGTGATTCTTTAGAAATTTAAATTAAATGAAATAAAATAAAATAATTAGATTAATTAAATAATTGAAAAAAATTCAAAATTAATTATATAGTAAAAAGGTGTTTTTTATGCGTTTTGAAGGAACTGCTGTTGCTATGGTTACTCCTATGCACGAGGACGGAACCATAGATGAAGAAGGATACAGACAAAATATTAACTGGTTGATTGAACAGGATGTTGATGGTTTGGTTGCTGCAGGAACCACGGGTGAATCTGCTACTATCACCCATGAGGAACATAAAAGAGTTATTGACATCATGGTTGATGAAGTTGACGGCAGAGTAACTACCATTGCAGGAACTGGAAGTAATGCAACTACTGAAGCATTGGACTTAACCAAATATGCAGATGATGCTGGAGCAGATATGGCTCTATTGATCACTCCATATTACAACAAACCACAACAACATGGTGTTATTGAACATTATACCCAAATTGCAAATGCAGTGGACATTGATTTGATCACTTATAATGTTCCATCACGTACCAGTTTGGATATGGCTCCTGAAACCATTGTGGAACTTGCAAAAGTGGACAACATTGCTGCATTGAAAGAGGCTTCCTCCAATGTGGACAAAGTATCCAAAACCATGAAACTCTTAAGGGATGAAGGATTGGAAGATGACATTGTAATCTTATCCGGTAGTGATGAATTGACCCTTCCTTTAATGTCTGTTGGTGCAAGAGGTGTAGTGAGTGCTTCTGCTAACATCGATCCAAGAACCATGGTTCAAATGGTAAACTGCATTTTAGACGGTAACTATGACCAAGCTTTGGAATTACATTACAAACAATATGACTTAATCAAAGCTTTATTCATTGAAACCAGTCCGGCACCTGCAAAAGAAGCAATGAAAATGATGGGAATGCCTGCAGGTCCATTAAGATTACCTTTAGTTCCTATGTTAGAGGAAAACAAAGCAATCCTAAGAAAAGCATTGGAAGATGCTGGAATTTTATAATTCCAGTTCTTATTTTTTTTTACAATTTGATTATACTTATAAAATTATTTAGATGATATTATGATAAAAGTTGCTGTAACTGGAGCTACTGGAAGAATGGGCTCTGGCATTATAAGAAAAATTACTGAACAGGATGATATGGAAGTTGTAGCTGCTATTGAAATGCCAAACACTCCTTTAGCAGGTGTAGATGCTGGTGAAAAAGCAGGTATCGGTAATATTGGAGTTCCTATCGTCGGTTCAGAAGATTTGGAAAAAGCATTGAAAGAATCTGGAGCTGAAGTCTTAGTTGACTTTACCATTGCTCCTGCTGCTGTAGAAACCATTAAAAGAACTGCTGACTGTGGCGTAAACTTAGTGGTTGGTACCACCGGTTTCACTGAAGAGCAAGCTAAAGGAAATGCTGATGTAATCAATGAAAAGAACATCAAGGCAGTTATTTCCTCTAATTTCTCAATTGGAGTAAATGTATTCTTTAAGGTATTGAAGGACTTGACTCCTATCTTAAATGACTTTGATATTGAAATCATTGAAGCTCACCACAATCAAAAGGCAGATGCTCCTTCCGGAACTGCTATGACTGCATTTGAAGTGGTTGCTGACGCTCTTGAAAGAAACCCTGAAGAAGTGGGAGTCTATGGAAGACAAGGTCAAGTAGGTAAAAGAACCAAAGAGGAAATCGGTATACATGCAGTACGTGGTGGAGACATTGTAGGGGACCACACTGTATTGTATGTTGGCGATGGTGAAAGATTAGAAGTTAAACACATGGCACATACCAGAGAAGTATTCATTGCTGGTGTTATCAGAGCTTTAAGATTCGTAGGTTCCGCAGAACCTGGAAAAGTTAACGACATGTCTGATGTTTTAGGAATTTAATTTTTATAATTCTATTCCTTTTCCTTAAATCAGACTTTTATTAAAATGATTATGATTATCGAGATGATTTAAATGGTAAAAGTAGGTGTACTTGGTGCAACTGGAATGGTAGGTCAAAGATTCATCCAATTGTTGGCTGATCATCCTGATTTTGAAATTGCTGCACTTGCAGCTTCCGGAAGATCTTCAGGCAAAAAATATGAAGATGCTACCACTTGGTATATGAATAGTGAAATGCCAGAATCTGTAAGAGACATTACTGTAATTGAAACTGACCCTGCACAGATGGATAAGGATGTTGAAATAGTGTTCTCTTCACTTCCTGCTGATTTTGCTGCAAAAGTCGAGCCAGAATTTGCAAAGGATTTTGTTGTGGCATCAAATGCTAGTGCGATGAGAATGAAAAAGGACATTCCTTTAGTCATTCCTGAAGTCAATCCACAATTCTTGGACATGATTGAAGCACAACAGAAAAACAACAACTGGGACGGATTCATTGTAACTAACCCTAACTGTTCAACCATTGCTTTGACATTAACATTAAAGCCAATTTATGATAATTTCAACATAAACAGGATTTATGTATCTACCATGCAAGCTGTTTCAGGAGCAGGTTATAACGGTGTTCCTTCAATGGCTATTGTAGATAACTTGGTTCCATACATTGGCGGTGAAGAGGAAAAGATGGAAAGCGAAACATTGCATCTTTTAGGTTCACTTGACGGTGATGAAGTTGTACCTGCAAACTTCTCATTAAGCGCATCCTGTCACAGAGTGCCTGTTATTGACGGTCACACTGAAGCAGTATTCGTAGAGCTTGATGATGAAGCAGACATTGATAAAATCAAAAAGACAATGGCTGATTTTAGAGGACTTCCTCAAGAATTAGGTCTTCATTCTGCTCCAGAACAACCTGTCATAGTCAAAGAGGAAGATGACAGACCTCAACCTAGAATGGACAGAATGGCTTATGGTGGTATGGCTGCTACTGTTGGTAGAGTTAGAAAAGATCAAGCATTTGATAACAGCTTCAAATATGTTCTTGTAGGGCATAATACAATTAGAGGTGCTGCTGGTGCTTCTATTTTGAATGCTGAATTGATTAATAAACAAATATTATAATATTTTTTATTAATTCTTTTTTTTACTTTTTTTTTAATTATTTTTATTTTCTATTTTTCTATTTTTCCCGATATTTAAAGAGTGTTTCGTAAAACTATTGTTTAATGAACTAAATTAAACCTCCAAAAAGAGAATAAAAAAATAGTTAAAAAATTTTATTAAGAAAATAAAATAAGTTTCAATAGGTTACCAAAAAAGAGGTCTACATTTTATATAATTTTTTGAATATTTTTCCCACTCTTCAATATATAAGGTGGACAGTTAGAAAGTATGCATAAAATAAGTGGAATTAGATGATAGCTCACGCTAAATGGTTAAAAAAATATTAAAAATAAAAAAAGTAAAAATAGGAAAGAGATGTTAAACTTCTTCAACACCTTTTATCATAGGTTTGAATTGAGGATATTTCTCAAGAAACTCAAGAGCATAATTAATATGATAATCTCTAGCATCATGTAAAGACAATTTATAAGTGACTGCCCTTTCTTCTTGATCCAATCCTTTTAAATTAGGATTATTAATACGTGCTATCAATCTCAAAGTATTAATATTAGGATAGACTTTACGTACAATATTCATAATTGCATGTGGAAGGCCCAGAGGAGTAGTTACAAAATTATTTAATTGATCTTCAGACCAACTTTCAACAAATTCGTAATTTGGAATTAATATTCTAGGCATGATAAAAACCTCCTACAAGGAGTTCCGTAAAACTATTGTTTAATGAACTAAATTAAACGATAAAAATGGATTTATGGCCA
>NZ_JAEDCO010000046.1 GCF_016294135.1 Methanobrevibacter ruminantium | reverse complement strand
TACTTTTTTTAATAAAATATCCTTATTTAATAAATTAAAAAAAATTTAAAATTTAATAATAATTAAATTTGTAATATAAAAACAAAAAGTTTATATATTAATTATTACAAACTATAACATACATCAAAAAACATATGTTAAAGGGGGAATTCTCAAAAACCATACACATCACCAAAAAATTTCCCTTTAATTAATTAACACTGCTTTTTTAAACTTTAATTTTAGGGTGCAAAATATTTTAAACTTTAATTTTAGGGTGCAAAATATTTCAAAAAAATTTTAAAAAAAGAAACAAAAACAAGAAAAGGGGAAGAAAAAAAGAAAAATATCATTGATGTTTCTTGTGAGAAAACTCAAGAAACTCAATCCTATTCTCTTTTTTGCAGAATGAATAATATAACCTGAATGAATCTGCAACATAAACTTCTTGCTGACCTTTACGGTTAGAAGACAAATGCTTGCCCACATCAGGATTTTGAAAGATTTGCTTAATCTTCTTCAATAATTGAGATAAAACGCTTTTATCCAATTTCTTTAGAGACTTGAAGAAATCTTTTCTATATATCCATTCCATTAATGATTCGCCTAAAATCTCTTGAAGCACAGCATTAAGCTGACTTTCATTTCTAATTTTATTAGGGCAAGATGCATAGATCTTGATAATCACCTAACAAACTAAAAAAGACTTTAAGTCTTCCTTCCTCCCAAAATATCGCTTAGGCAGTATATGCCTTTATCTAATTCAACCACTCTGTACTTTTTACTAGTTTTTGTGTTTAAAAAAGACATGATTTTCTCCGATATTTTCATGTGGTTTTAAAACCACAAATATACTCTATTTTTGACATATATAAAAAAGTTTCTAATATTAATTAATAAAAAAAGTATTTTAAAAAAAGAAAAAAAATAGAATAATTTCCACCATATGCTTAAAACTAGTTTAAAATTAATTATAGTGGAAAATTAATTAAAAAATTTAAATATATTCAGTAGATCCTTTAACTGTTCTAGCATCTAAACCTTCTTCTTGACAATATGGACATAGATTATCGGAACCTACTGCAACTCTACCGTGAGTTGTACAGTATCTGGTTTTAGTTGTACCATCACCTGCACCATAATCCTGTGCTTCCACATTTTCAGAATTTGAAGTGTCTGCAGTTCTTTCAGTCAAATCAGCTAGTTTTTTGAATTTGCTTATTTCACTTCCAGTTAAAAGACCATCACCATTTGCATCCGCTTCATCAAAGGTATTTTGAATAACTGTACTTGAAGCACCACTTAAATAAGAGCTAGCTTCAGAATAAGTCATTGAATCAGAACTGGAAGAACTAGGAATGTCCTTTTGATCAATACTTGAAATAATAGGTTCTAAATCTTCATTATAAGTAAATACTGAAATAAGGTCTTTGCCTGATGCGAAAAATACACAATCAGTTGTACTATTAGTAAATCTATATAATTTCTTTCCCCAAATTTCTTGATAAGTGAAATGAGCCCCACCTTCTAAAGTTTTATCATTATACCGCTCATCCAAAAGTTCTTTTGATAATCCTGGTGCATCTTCATAAACCCCAATAAAAATAACCTGATTGTCACCTTTTTTGAAACCTATTTTTTCACCAGCAGAAAGCCCAGTTGAATAATCATCAAGTGAAAATTCCTCATAACCTTCAGGAATATTAAAGGTATAACCCTCAAAATCATACTGATAATAATCTGAAGAAATTGATTCACTGTCTAAAGCGTTCGCTCCCAAAGAATTCCCCGAATTATCTGAATTTAAAGCCATAAAAGCTCCAGCAACAATTATTGCACAAATAATAACTGCAGCACCAATTATAAGATTCTTATTATTTTTTGGTTCTGATTTAGGGCTGAGTTGAGAAGAACTAACTTGAGAAGAACTACTCTCTAATTTCTCTCCACAATTTTTACAAAATTTAGAATTATCCCCATTTTCGCTATTGCAGCTTGGACAAATTTTAACCATTTTCTAAACCTCTTACTCAATTAATCCTGACTTATTTATAAGTCAAAAAAAAGTTTGTTAATATTTATTAATATAAGTTTTGAAAAAAAAACACAATTAAGAATATTTTATAAAACTATTTTAAATTTAAAATACAAAACATTAAACAGAAGTGTAAAAGGTGAATGCAATGAATGAAATCATAGACAACTATAATGTTAATGCAGAAATGGAAATAGACAACAGCGAACTGGAAGACATAATGCTAATAGAGCCTGGCATGATGACCATTGCAGATGAAGAGGAGTTCTTTAGATTACTCAAAGAGGCAAAGCTTTTCATCCCAATTCAAATGGAAAAGGAAGAGGTATTTGACATTGAAAACCAAAGCGTTATAGATGTTATAAAGCCTATACCTCCACTTGGGTTCAATTTCATTTCCCTTAACTTGAATGATGGGACAAGAGCGCTTGTAGCATTCACCAGAAAAGAAATCATGAAGGAAATCAAGCTTAAGAAAGACCATATCATAATGAATATGAGAGATCTTGCAAAGATCTTGTATGGATTTGGCGATACCTTCTCATCAATTATCATAAACCCTCAAACTGAGCATTCAATTATAGTCAACGCTTCTACACTTATAGACCTATTTAAGGAAAAGGCAAAAAATCCATTTATTGCTTCACTTGAACAAACATTAGCTACATTGAAGAGCAATTCCGTGGAACTTGATAAACATTACATGTTCTTTATCAGATCAGAATATGAATTCATGGAAAATGAGGCTGTAGATGGAATATTTACAGCAAAAATGCCACTGCGAGCATGCACAGATCCTAATTTCCAATCCAATCTTCCAATATTGCATAAGATAATGATGTATGAAGGCCAAAAAATATTGTACACTGGCAAAAGCGAGGAAGTTACTGATTTCAATGTATTGATTGCTCCTGGATGCGAGTTCCAAAAGTTCTATGATGAAGATGGAGACACCTCAATATGGAGATGCATAAAACAGCCATTCTATGATAATCTTGAAGAGGAAGATGATGGTGAAG
Organism: Methanobrevibacter ruminantium; assembly: GCF_016294135.1. NCBI lineage: Archaea > Methanobacteriati > Methanobacteriota > Methanobacteria > Methanobacteriales > Methanobacteriaceae > Methanobrevibacter > Methanobrevibacter ruminantium. The sequence continues at coordinate 7,245 of NZ_JAEDCO010000046.1, read as the reverse complement.
AATGATTAGATGATTATCTAATTTGATTCATCAAATTTTTTACTTAATAAAACTTTAAAACAATCTATAATTATTTTTTCTGGGAATTATATCAATTATTTCAATGCTCTGATTTCTTTCGGATACATAAAAAATAATTCTATATTCCCCTACCTTTGCTCTTTGACATTTAGGGCATTTATTGCTTTTTAATTCTTTAAAATTTGGATGATGAGGATTCTTTAGAATTTCCATAATTTTCTTATTGATCCTCAATAATAACTTTTTATCATTCTTATGTTTATAAAGAAATTTTTCTGCTTTTTCATGTTCATATAATTTATAGCTCATTTTTTAACTCAAGTTCCAGTTTATTAATCCTTTCTTCCAAACTTTCTAGAGTTAATTCCTTAACGTTTTCTAAATTGCCATTTTCGAATTTTTCTATCTCTTCATTATAAAATTTCCCTTCTTCATCACTAAATTCCTCATGAGCGTAATAATACTCTATTAAAAAACTTATAACATCATTGAAAGTATCATTTTTTGAAGCTAATTTTGATAAGGAATTATGGTTGGCTTGAGAGATTTTAATAGTTTTATTCATCATAATACCACATTATATAGTATACTCAGTATACTATAAAAAACTTTCTAAAAAATCTAAAAGAATTGAAATGAATAATTAAATACACTTTAAATTTCAATTAAAAAATATATAGATGCTCATATATAAATTAAACTATTTTTAAAGCTTTAAATTACATTATGACATCAATATTGGCTTAAAATTAAAAAAATAATAAAAAAATAAAAAATTGATTTAAAAATAGAAAATTAATTGATGATGAAAAATATAAAGCTAAATTTAATCTTTATTTAAATTAGGAACTTGCTTAACTGGAAAACCTTTAGCATATAAATAAATATAATTGATTTCATAAATAAGATTGAATAAAACAAAATATTATTAAAATAATTACTGATTAAAATGACTAACTTAAACAATAAAAAACTTAAAAAACTATTGAAATCCAAGTCAAGAGTCAAGATAGAACAGAACCCTGATATGTTCTATAAGGAATTCTTAAAATCAGAAGTTTTTGTTCCAGTTATCGCAATAGAAAATGAGGAATCATTAAGCGATGGGGACACACTTGACTTGCAGATTGGCTTCTTTGATGAGGAAAACGGAGACCGCAACATATACCTGTTTACAGATACAAACGAATTGGAAAAGGCAGGATACCAAATCAAGTCAATAGCTGTAAACGTGATGGAATTATCACTCATATTGGCACAGTTTGACATTGATTTCCATTATATTGTAATAAATCCATACAGCGTTGATTCATATAAGATAGACTTTGATGAATTTTTAGAGAAAAATAACTTTTAGGGATTCTTATGAGCATACTCTATAATGATAAACTTGAAGAATTGATGAAGATACAATCAGAAATGAGCGAGGATGAAAATGAACACTTCCTAAATGAATTTAGAAAATCAGAACTGCTGGTTCCTCTTCAAATTGAGCTCGACTCACTTGACCTTGAAAACATGAATCTAGAGGGATTGAATGAGATAAATGAGGAAGTCAAGTTTCATCTAAAATCCTTTGTAGGGCCGAATGGAATCAAAGTCATCCCTATTTTTACAGATGAGGAAAACATTCATGATGTTCAATTGAACACAACTGTAGGATCATTGTTTATGAGAGACTTGTATAAGTCCATAGTTCCGATTCAAGACAGCTTTGATCAAATCATCATCAATCCAAGTGCAGAAAATGAATACAAGATAAGCATTGACGACTTCTTAAGTCTCTTTGATGAGGAAAGGGAATTCAAAGACATGATGAAAGAGATTGAAGAGGAAATGCTTGAAGATGAGAATATGGATTAATAGTAAAAAAAAAGTTAATATGTCCTCTAAAACAGAAAAAATAGCTGAAAAATTTAATATAAAATAATTAAAAAAACGATTGATTAAAATAACATTTACCTTAAGAAAGCATTGATTGCTGGAGGAGTTAATTCATTATTTTCAATCATATTTTTAATCTCTTCTTTTGTAAACCACCCATACATAGAATGTTCATCACTTATAACAATTTCATCAGTTTTTACACTGACTTTCATAATCAGTTGAATAGATTTTATGCTTTCTCCAGTTTTGCATGCAGTGTAATCCTTTTGAATGGCATTGTATAAATAATCTATTTCTATTTCAAGCCCTGTCTCTTCCAGATATTCTCTTTTTAAAGCATCATCAAAGAACTCATTCTTCTTAACCTTTCCTCCAGGAATTTCCCATTTGCCGGGATCATGAGCGGAAATGGACCTTAGCTTAAGGAGCAAGATCTTACCATCATACTCACAAATTCCTCTGACAGTCAATCCCCACATATCTCTCATAACAATACCCTAATAATACTCCATATATAAGAAAATGCATGCAATATAAAAAATAGAATAACAAATAAAACAGCAATGAAAACTAAAAATAAAGCCCCTTCTTTTGAAAATGGGCTAACTGGTGCACAAGTACCATTGGAACAATTATCCTCGATTTGACAATTATCATCTTTAGACACTTTCATCACCAAAAAATAGTTAAATAAATGTAAATAATTCTAAAATAATTACTGCTTTTAAATTGAAATTTTCAAAAATAGCTAAAAAATATAAAAAAATGCTATTAATGAAAAATCATTAATAGCGAAAATCAATCAACTTATTTGAAGTTGGTTGCTCTTTCTTCGAAGTAAGATTGAGGGTGTTTACATACTGGGCAAATTACAGGAGCATCGGTTCCTTTAATTATGTGACCACAGTTAATACATTTCCATTCAATTTCTTCTTCTTTTTTGAATACAGTTTCGCCTTCAACATTAGCGAGTAAAGCTCTGTATCTTTCTTCATGTTCTTTTTCGATGTTACCAACCATGGTGAATAAACCTGCGATTTCATCGAAACCTTCTTCTCTTGCGGTTTCTGCGAATTCTTTGTACATTGCAGTCCATTCTTCGTTTTCACCATCAGCTGCTGCATTTAAGTTAGCAATAGTGTCTGGAACTTCTCCATCGTGTAAAAGTTTGAACCAGATTTTTGCGTGTTCTTTTTCGTTTTTGGAAGTTTCCATAAAGATATCGTGGATTTGTACGTATCCTTCTTTTTTAGCTTTACTTGCGAAATATTGATATTTAGCATGAGCTTGAGATTCACCAGCAAAAGCTGCTGCTAAGTTAGCTTCGGTTTTAGTACCTTTTAAATCTGCCATTATAATCACCTAAATTTTTTTTAACGCATGTGTTAATTCTTAAAAAAATTAAGAATTGCAGTAGTATAAACTACTTAAGACTATTTTAGTTTTGAATGTTAATAAATATTTCTAAAATAGTTTATATATAATAAAAAATTGAGTGAAAAATAGAAAAAAATAGAAAATAAAAATATTTGAAAATTAAAATTAAATCTTAATAACTTCATCAGTGCTTACAATCATATTCAATCTTCTGTCATGACTTTCCATTGGAATATGATCAAGCAATTGAAATGGATGAATTGTGGTAACTAAAGGAGTGTCTTCATTAATGAGATTCTTATTGAAGAGATCTTCGATTTCCCTATCTCCATATCCCTTTCCTTTTCCAATTCTGTTTCCACATCTATCCACACCAACAGATCCTTCCACTACCATATCAATAGCCATATCAAATGAACTGTCTTCACCGAAATCAAAAAACTTTGAGCAATGATTGAATGCTCCCTCTTTTGTTGATGCTTCTCTTTCCTTTCCATTTAACTTGTTTCCTTCAAGATACAGATAGCCGTGTTCAAGGTTAGGGCTTGCCATAATGAGATTCTTGTTTTCCTTTAAAGCAAGATATCTAACTGGAATTTGAGCAGAATCTGGACTGCAAAAAATAGTTTTTGAATTCTTCCATTCATCAGTTCCAGCAAGCAATTCAGCTACAATATCAGATCCTTTAAAATCAGGAATCTTTCCATAATCCCCATTAGGTCTAAGAGACTGGCCTTCATTAAACAATTTATCATAAATTGATTTTCTAATGGATTCCTTTTCTTCCTTTAAAGACATAATATCATAAAAAATAAGAAATTTTAATAGAACTCTAAAGTTTTATACATCATCAAAAATCCTTCTTTATCAGGATTATCCTCTCCAAAGCCAAAGAAATTAAAGCTAAATGCATCCCTATCATTGATTGCGGATAAAGAATGAGTATTCAAAGGAGGTTCATGACTTGTATCCTTTGCTATAAGTTCATGGGTTTCCTTGTTTCCAATAATGGTTAGATGAGACTCCTCAACGATTAAGCTGTCTTCCCTTGGAATGTCTTCAATTGCATTCTTAAGGTATTCCATTGACAGTCCTTCCTGAGGATACTTGAACACCATAACTCTACTGAATTTGCTGTCACAGTCAAGTACAGCTATGCAATTTTCAATATCATCTGCTTCAAGCAATTTCCAATTATTTGGATACTTGAAGCTTAATTCATCGTTTTTAAATATATTGGACATTATGAGAAACTCCTTTAAAACAAAGATAAATGTAAAATAAAAATAAAATTAAAAAGTAAAATAAAAAAATAGAAAATAGAGAATAAAAAATGAATTATGAAACTATTCAAATTCAATGGAATCCATAATAGCTAAATAATCATTGTAAGCATATGGGAATTCCTTAAAGTGCATCAATTCAAAGACATACAAGTTTCCATCATTGAGCAATGCAGAAGTATTGTTTTCCAAAGTTTTTCCACCCTCTTCAGCATTTGTAATGATATTGTAAACCGGCAGGCCATTAAGGTTTAGAATTCTAGATTCAACAATGTTCCATCCTTGTGCTTCAAAACTTTCCTTAAAAGCTTCTTCAATTTGTGCAATAGCCTCAGCTTCACCTGCATCATTCTTATATACTGTAATTGTAGATGGATTGCCTTCTACAACTTTCACTAAAGCCTTGATACAATTTGGGCCAAGCATTTCTTTGTTTTGTTCTTTCCAATTACTTAAGTATTTAAATTTGATTCCTTCTTCATCAAATTGAACTTCATCCATAGAATCACCATTTTAATTGATACCAAATAAACTATATAAATATGATTAATGATTAACAATGATTAAAATTCTTGAAAAATCTTAGATTAAATAGACTAGGCAATAGAATAGGCAAATTAGAATTCACTATGATAAAGAAACTTATTCTCCACTTTCAAGCAAATATTCGTCAGGAATTAACTCTTCCAATTGAGTGTAAGCCTTGCTTGAAATAGCTGATTTATGAATTTCAGGTTCCTTGACAATTGTCAATCCCCTAATTCTTCTTATTATGCTGGTTTCACCTAATTCCTTATTTATCTCATTGATTGTAGCAGTCAATGTCTTGTTTACAACCTCATCAAGCATGTTCCTGTTTGTTCTTAGGATTATCTCCAAGATTTCCTTATGCTTATCTTCACGCTCTCTAAGTCTTGACAATTCTCCGGCATCAAAACTCATTTTAGTCTTTAAGACATTCATATCCTGCAATAGTTCAATTCTTTCTTCATTTGATTCATTTAAATCCTTATTCAATTGCTTGATTTCAGAATTTAAGTCATCAATATCCCCATTTAACTTTTTAACTTCATCAATGAGAGAATTTGATTCAGAATCGGACAAAACACTGCTGTTTATATAATTTGCTTTTTCAAGTTGAGACAATTTAGTGGTAAGCTCTAGATTAATGTTTTCCAATTCCTCAACTTTTGAGAAAAGAATCTTTTCTTTAGACTTTGCTTCCTTAAGATCGTATTCTAATTTTACAACAGCTTCATCATCTGGGACTACTTCCAAAGTGGACACTTCGATTTCAGAAGATGTCTTCAATTCTTCATATTCTTCAGGAGTCAAGATTACAAAATCTCCCTCTTCAAGATTATGTTTTTTCACATCTTCCTTACCGATTGTGAGACTTATATTACCTCTTGATTTATTAATTTTCCCAGTCTTGATAATCATATTTAATAATATGTTTTATGCCTTTATAAAGATTATTATTTAATTTAAAAATATTTTAGAAAAATTAAAGCGATTTTACAATAAAAATGAAAAAATAAACAAGAATTTGTTAAAAATAGCTAAAAACAAATAAATTAAAACAAAGTACATGAAGTGAACATGAAATCTCATGCAATAAATTCATGTAATGAAAATTAGTGAAAAGCACATGAAAAATTTATTAAAAAAAAATATTTAAAAATGGCTAAAAAATAATTAAAAAAAAATAATTTAAAAAATTAAAAGATTAGAAAGAAAAATAATAATTAGAAAATAAAAAAAAATAAAAAAATAAAAGATTAGAAAGAAAAATAATAATTAGAAAATAAAAAAAATAAAAAAATAATTTAAAAAATTAAAATATTAGAAAGAAAAATAATAATTAGAAAATAAAAAAAAATAAAAAATGAAAATTAAAGAATTAAATTAAAAATCAAATAAAAAGAAATCTGATTCATTGCTCATGCATTCATTGATCCAATTGATGAAGTTTCCACTAGCGGACCCTTTTCTTTCAGCTTGGCTGTGGCCTTGACCCCACACTTCATTGAACTTAACGCTATCCACATCACTAATCTGCATCAAAGCGAGAGCCAAATTGGTTTCAACGGTAAATGAAGTGTCTGTCTGATCAATTCCAGCATTTATTCTCCAGTATTTAGCAGAATGTGATGATCCCACTCCATCATAATAAGGGGAAACATAATACAATGGATTATACATATTGGAACGATTCTCAATTGTGTAATTGAATCTATCCAATTCTTTCAAGTCATTTGCATAGGATGTTGCCTTAGAGGAGTCATAATCAGAGAACTGAGAGTAATTTTCTGAATTTTCCTTTAGGGTATTTGCCATAATGCCATCAAAGTGCAATGACTCATGCTCCTCATTGCCGAATAACTCATTTTCAACTTGGTCTCTTCCTAAATCATCAAATGCACCAACATCTTTACTTGGAGATTTGCAATGTTTTACAAACGCTTCAATGCTTGTGACTTTTGCAGTATTTGTTGAACTGTTATAAATGATCCATTCCCCATCACCATTCAATGAATCGATATATTCTTGTGGAGTCCTGTAAGTTCCAGAACTTGATCCAGTACCCTCACTTGAAAGAGAGACTCCTTCAGGTAGAGGACCACTATCCCTGCTTCCAGAAGAACTTGGAGAATATGGGAAGCTGGTTTCATTC
>NZ_JAEDCO010000045.1 GCF_016294135.1 Methanobrevibacter ruminantium | reverse complement strand
TATTTATATAATTATTAAAATGAATATGAAAGTATTTAATAAATCAATATTTTTATTTATATAATTATTAAAATGAATATGAAAGTATTTAATAAATCAATATTTTTAAATATATAATTATTAGAATGAATACGAAAGTATTTTATAAAATTTTATACTTATTATATAATATACATAAGGTGAAAATATGTCTTTTGAAAAAGAAATTAAATTAGTTGAAGAACTCTGTATGACTCCAGGTATTTCTGGACATGAAGAAAAGATTGCAGAGATTATTAAAAGAGAATTAAAAGATGTAGCTGATGATATTGAGACAGATTTAATGGGTAATGTAATAGCTACTAAAAAGGGTTCATCTAAAAAAGGACCAAAAGTTATGCTTGCAGCTCATATGGATGAAATAGGTTTGATGGTAAGGTATATAGATGATAACGGTTACATTAAATTCTCAACAATTGGTGGAATAAATGACCAAATGCTAATGAATCAAACTGTTGTAATTCACTCTAAAAATGGTGATTTAACTGGTGTTATCGGTTCTAAACCACCTCATGTCACTAAACCGGAAGAGCGTAAGAAAGTTGTTCCTTATGATGAAATGTTTATTGACATTGGAGCAAAGGATAAGGAACAAGCTGAAGAAATGGTTTCCATTGGAGATCCAATTACATTCAAATCATGGTTTGAAGCATTCCCTAATGACTTGGTAATGTGTAAGGCATTGGATAATCGTCTTGGATGCTATGTAATGATGGAAGTTTTAAAAAGAGTAGACTCCAAAGCAACTGTTTATGGTGTTGGAACAACCCAAGAAGAAGTGGGATTGAAAGGGGCAAAAGTAACTTCCTATAAATTGAACCCAGATATGGCATTTGCTTTAGATGTAACATTATCCGGTGACCATCCTGGAATCAAACCAGAAGAGGCTCCTGTTGTTATTGGAAAAGGACCTGCTGTTATTATGATTGATGCAAGCGGAAGAGGAATCATCACTCCTAAAATCATTAGAGACTTATTGATTGGCACTGGAGAAAAAGAAGAAATCCCATTCCAGCTTGAAGTAAGTGACGGCGGTACTACTGATGGTACAGCTATTCATCTTACAAGAGAAGGTATTCCAACTGGTGTTTTATCTGTTCCAACCAGATATATTCACACAACTGTTAGTGTAGCAAGCATGGAAGATGTTGAAAACACTATCCAATTGATTGTAGCTGCCATTAACAGTTTAGAATAAAATTGAATAAAATTAGAAATGTTTAGTATGAAAGAATAAAATTAGAATAATTTTAAATTATCATTATTCTATTTATTCTCTTTTTTGTTTTTTCATTTGTTTATTTTTTTAAATTTAAAGTTTATTTTTACTATTTTTCATTTATTTTTATCCATAAGGACTGAATCCTTCTTGAAAATGCTCACACACTTCTTCTAACTTTTCTGGAATGTTTATTTTTTGTGTACAGTAATCAATGCAGGTTTCACATTGGGTGCAATCGCTTGCAGGAACCTTTTCTTCACCTAATTTATCATAATACAATCTGTAAATGTTGGATTCCTTTTGCACTTTATGATGGTTATATAATCTGAAATATTCAGGAATAGGAATTTCCAATGGGCAAGCTTTAAGGCAATAGCCGCATTCACTGCATGGTACAGCAAGGTTTTCTCTTAATTTGCCTGCTTCTTTTAATAAGAATTCATGTTCCTCTTCACTTAATGGCTCAAAGTTTTCAAAGGTATCTATATTATCCAATAGATCTTCCATCTTATTCATTCCACTTAAAACCATTTTCACATGTTCCAATGATGCACAGAATCTTAATGCAAAGCTTGCAATTGACTTATCTGGATTGAATGCCTTAAAATCATCATTAATGCTTTCTGGTTGATTAACAATAACTCCACCTTTTAGCGGTTCCATTACATAAACTTCAAGTCCATGCTTTACGCATAAATCATAGCATTTGTGAGCTTCAATTGCTGGATCTTCCCAATCCAAGTAATTAAGTTCCAATTGAACTATATCAAGAATATCTGCATATTTATCAAGGAATTTTTCAAGCAAATCAGAGTTGTCATGGAAACTGATACCTATTTTCTTGGCTATTCCTTGCTCTTTCATGTTTTTTATATATTCAAATGAATTGTGCTCTTCAGCTAACTTTAGCCATGGAATATTGATATTATGTATAAAAAATACATCAAAATAGTCTATTCCAAGCCTTTCAAGCATGGTATTAACAAATTTATCATTATCCTCTTCACTTGTCAATGCCCAAGAAGGCATTTTATCACATATCTTATAGGATTCTCTAGGATATCTTTCAACAATTGCTTTTCTCATAGCAACTTCACTTACTCCATTATGATAAGCAAATGAGGTATCAAAGTAATTGAATCCCTTTTCCATATAAAGGTCTACCATTTCATTAAATAATTCCTGATCAATTTTAGTAGGGTCATTCTTATCAGTTTGAGGCAATCTCATGCATCCAAATCCAAATTTTGATTTATAATCCATTTCTAATCTCCAAAATTTTTAAATCACTTAAACATCTAACTATTAAATTACATTTAATCTCTTAAACTAGATAAATTATTTAATATTGTATATATAAACATATTTTTATTAATTGTATTATAAATGTTTTTATATTAAAAAACGATTAAAATTTAATCAAATGATTTTCTTTTATTTAAGCAATAAAGAATAGATTATTGTTTTTATTCCAATTAAATTTATTTTAGACTTTTATATAAAAATTGCTATTTACAAAACTTTATAAATTACTATAAATATAAATATAATTGTATCAAAAATTATTAAGTATTTTATAAAAATCTTAAAAATTTTATTATAATTTCACCTAAAAAGGGATTGGTAATATGCAATTCAGAACACCATCAAAAAACAACACTATATCTAATAAGGATATTGAGAAGGAGTTTAAAAATCTAAGAAAAGAACTCTTGGATTTAACTTTAAGAAACCCTCTTCTTAGTTTTAAGGCAAGAAACAGGAATCTCAGTATCATTAACCAATCACCTATGAATGCATATAAGATCCTTGTTTTAGAGAATAAGAAAATGTATTTCTCTCCTAATAAGGCAGAGACTAAGAAATCAAGAGCCCACACTTTTATAGATCAAACAAAAGAATTCTTGTCATCTGAAAGCGATAAGACATTAAAAGCTGATTTGACACCTAGTGAGCTTCAAAAAAGACTATTTTACATTGACCAGCAATCAAAGACAATGGTTCAGGAACAAGGTTATAATATCCTATATATAGCTCTTGGTTTTATAGAATGGATTGACAAGAAGAAACCAAGACAAAAGAATTTGGCTCCACTTATTCTTATTCCAGTGGCTATGGAACGTAAGAAGGTTGGAAACTCATTTTCATTATCCTGGACTGGAGAAGACATTCAAAACAACATCTCAATTCAAGCTAAATTACGTGAAGCAGGAATAGAGCTTCCTAAATTTGAGCAAACCTCATACATTGAAGGTGTAAACCAGTATTTAGCTGATGTAAAAAAGGCAATTAGACCATTTAGCAAATGGGATGTTAAGGATGATGTGGCTTTAGGATTCTTCTCATTTACTAAATTTGTCATGTACAATGACTTGAATCCTGAAAGTTGGAGCAAAGATGTTGATTTAACTAAAAATGAGCTTATTCAGTCAATTTTTAATCCAAGCAAAAATGTCTATGAGGATACATTTGAGGAAGAGGATGTGGATGAAAAACTTCATTATAAAACAATGTATCAGGTCTTGGACGCTGATTCATCACAGATTGCAGTTATAGAAAACGTTAAGGCAGGCCATAATCTAGTTGTAGAGGGACCTCCAGGAACCGGTAAATCACAAACTATCGTAAACTTAATTGCAGAGCTTATTGCAGAAGGAAAGACAGTTCTTTTTGTAAGTGAAAAGATGGCTGCACTTGAAGTAGTAAAAAGCAGATTGGATAGTGTTGGTCTTGGTAAATTCGTATTGGAATTGCATTCACACAAGACAAGACGAAAGCAATTCTTGAAAAACCTTAAGAAAGCAACTAATGTAAGGGCTACAAGAGATTTGAAATTAGATCAAACCTTAAGAAAGCTTGAAAACTTACGTGACCAATTAGACCAATATGCGGAAATCATTCACACTCCAATGGCTAATGTAAATCTCACACCATTTGAATTGTATGGTATGAAAGAGTCTTCAGAAGACTATTTTGCAAGACAAAGTAAATTATTGCCATTAGTCAGATTCAACAATGCTGAAGACTTATCCATGAAAGAATTGGATGATATCATCATATCATTAGAGAATTTAGCAGAATTATATTCAACCATTTCCAAAAACAATCCATGGAGCTATTGCAATCCAAAGAGTTTGCTTCCTGCAGATTTAAGGGAAATTGAATTATTGATTAGAGATAGCTTAGAGTCTTTAAGTGATTTCAGATATGAAATGAATGTTGTAAATGAAATCTATGGCATTAAGATTCCTAATACATTAAAGGAATACGAGGATTCAATTACTGCATTAAACATTTTAAATAGTGAAAGCGCTAACTTAGTGGATAGTTCTGTCTTGTTAAGCAAGTATTGGTTCAATAGTCCAGAGAAATCATTGGAGCTTATTAAGCTATTGCAACATTATCAGCATGCCTCAGGATTATTTAATAAATTCTCAGATTATCTTCTTGTTGCAGATTTAGATACAATCATATATGATTTGGAAAAGGAATCCAATAAGAAATTCAAGCTCTTTGGAGGTAATTCCCATAAGGAAGAGCTTTATAAACTTTATAATGGCAATGTTCCAAGTGATAGAGAAGCTTTAAATGACTTGATTAAAGTAAGAAATCACATTAAAATCAGACAAAGCCTCAAGGATAATGAGGCCCTTGGAAGAGTATATTTCGGTGATTTATGGAGTGAAAATGCAAATATAAATGACTTGAAGCAAGTGGCAAATTGGATGAACAAATTTGTCTATCTCCTATCTAATGGCACTTTTAGTGAAACCACTGTTAAAATGCTTTCAAATGACCTTTTCCTTCATGATATGGATTCAAGCATAGATGACTATGTTGAAAAGGGAAATAGATTCTATGAAAATCTTAAAAAATTGGAATCCAAATTAAATCCAAGAAGTAAAATAATCTTTAAAAGAGAAACAGATGATGTTCCATTTGACAAATGGGAAAATCAATTGAATAAATGGAAAGGTCAATTATCAAGCTTACATTTATGGTCCCAGTATTCCAACACCAAAAGAGCGTGCAGGAACAGTGAAGTATCATTATTCATTAAAACCATTGAAAAAAGAAACATTAAGAAAGATGATGTTAAACCAATGGTTTTAGGAAATTTTGCAGACAGTTTACTTAATATTGTATTCAATGAAAATGACACTTTAGCAACATTCATTGGTGAATTGCACGAAAATAGAATCAAGGAATTCAAGGATTTGGATGTAAAGATCATTAACTTGAATAGAAAAAGGATATTCAATAAGCTAAACAGTGAAATTCCTAAGATATATGGTGCTGTAAATGACCCAGAAGCTAAGGTATTAGCTGGAGAATTTACAAGAAAAAGCGGCCATTTGCCAGTGAGAACATTGCTTGAAAAGGCAGGAGGAACCATTAAGAAGATTAAACCTGTCTTTATGATGAGTCCATTGTCCATTGCACAATATCTTGATCCCACAAATCCTAAATTGCAGTTTGATGTAGTTATTTTCGATGAAGCAAGTCAAGTGAAACCTGAAGATGCATTAGGTGCATTCATGAGAGGTAAGACTGCAGTTGTTATGGGAGACACTCAACAATTGCCTCCAACAAGCTTCTTTGACCAGATGACTGACAGTGAAAGTGGGGAAGAGGTTGCAACTGCTTTGGATATGGAAAGCATATTGCACTTATGTAAGTTATCATTCCCAGTTAAAATGCTTAAATGGCACTACAGAAGTCGTCATGAGTCTTTAATTAATATTTCTAACAGAGAGTTTTATGATAATGAGCTATTGGTCTATCCATCTCCATCTCACACAGATCCAGAGTTAGGTCTTAAGTTCCATTACAATCCTAATACACAATACCATAGAGGAGAAGGTTCAGCTAACCCTCTTGAAGCTAAAGACGTAGTTAAAGAGATATTCAAGCATTTTGAGAAATATGGTGACAAGAAGAGTTTAGGTGTAGGTACATTCTCTGTAGCTCAAAAGAATGCGATTTTAGAAGAATTGGAGATTGAAAGAAAAGCACATCCTGAATATGAGGCTCTCTTTTCAGAAAACAAGGAAGAAAGATTCTTTGTTAAAAACCTTGAAACAATTCAAGGGGATGAAAGGGATGTCATTTTAATCAGTGTAGGATATGGTTATGACACTGAAGGCAGAATGTCATTAAACTTCGGTCCATTAAACCAGGACGGAGGAGAAAGACGTTTAAATGTGCTTATTACAAGAGCAAGAGAAAAATGTGTTGTATTCACCAACTTCAGAGCTCATGATATTCATTTAACAGCAAATCCTCCATTTGGTGTAAAATCCTTGCAAGCATTCTTGGAATATGCTGAAAACTTGCATTACAATCAATCCGTTCAGTATGAGGATTATGATGAAGCTCCATTTGAAGATGCAATCTGCAACTTCATAGCTGAAAATGGATATGAAGTGGATAAAAAGGTTGGGTGTGCAGGATTTAGAGTGGATTTAGCTATTAGAGACTCAGATAATCCTGGAAAATACATATTAGGAATCCAATGTGATGGGCATAATTACGCTTCAAGCAAGGTAGCTAGAGACAGAGATAGATTAAGAGAACAAGTCTTAAAAGGTTTAGGTTGGAATATCTATCATATCTGGTCTACTGATTGGTATAGAAACAGAGACTTGGCAAGAGCTAAGCTATTGGAGAATATTGAATCAACAATAGTAAATACTAAAGTTAAGGACTTGAAGAAAAAGATCAATGCTGTTGAATCAATGAAAATCAATCCTGTTACTACTGTCATTCTTGGAAAAGATAAAGATGATGAAGAAAGCAGTGATGAATTCACTCAGAATAACGAAGAAAATGATGTGAATATTGTAGATACTATTGATAAAAATATTGATGATAATAGTGAAGATGATATTACCGATAATATCACTGGTAATATAGCCGATAATGATTTACCAAATATTCAATCCGTAAAAGAGGAAATCAACGAGAAGTCTGAAAAGGATAAGGAAAAAGAAGATTTAATCAATAGATATTTAGAAGGATTTGATGAGGAATTTACAAAAGATTCTTCTAAAGACGAAAAATCTTCAATAGAGGATATTCCTGATTTAATTGATGGGGAAGAAGAAATTGATATTTCATCCTTAGAAAATGCTAATAAGGAAGTTAAAAAGCTTAATATTCCTATAAATAAAAATATAGAGAAAGAAAAGGATAAAAAATCTGAAATTCCAAATAGAGAAAATAACAAAAAGGAAGAAAAAGATCAAAACAAACAAGCTAATATTCATATAAAACAAGAAAAAGAGAAAAGATCTAATTCAAAACTGCAAAAAAATCCTAAATTTAATTCATCTAAAGATGCTGTTTCTTCTAAATTTGAAGAAAAATCAAAAGAAAATGAAACTAAAGCTAAAGATAACTCTTCAAATAAAAAAGAAATTCGTGATGATGAATTTAAAGTAAAAGAGCAAGATGCAAGCTTTAATAAGTCCAAAAATTCTTCAAATAGGAATGAGAATAATGGAAATACTATGGCAAAATCCCTTATGAATAGATTAAGGAATATAGGTGATGAATTAGTAAACAGTAGGCAAAATAGTGATTCTCAAAGCATAAAAGATTCTCAGAATGCTCCTAAAAAAGAGCAAAAAGTAAATGAATCAAATAAAAAAGATGTTCATAAAGATGAATCTATTGATCTTGAGGAAGCTAATATTCATAATCAAATTGATGATAATCTAAATGATTTGGAAGAAAAGGAAAGTATTATTAGTGATGATGATATAGAATATACTACTGAAGAAAATCTTGAACTTGATATTAAGGAAAACATTAAAGAGGATAATGAAGAAGACATTGAAGATGAAATTGATGAAGATATCAAAGGCGCACCAGTATACAGTTTTGAAGAAGACGAAGAAGATGATGTAATTGTATACAGCCTGGAAGAGGATATCGAAGATATTTCAGAAGATATTATCCAAGAATTAGACGAAAAAGATTTAGAAACTAATGAATCTGAAGGTATTGAAAATATGAGAGAATATAAAGCTCCTAGAAGGAAAAAAGATGATGATGCATTTGATGATTCTCCAGATGTTATTGTTCCTATCAGTGCAGAAATAAGAAACAATAATCAGAATAATTCTTATGAAGAAAATAGAGATTATATTTCTCCAATTGATGCCGAGGAATTTGAAGAGTTTTATGAAGAATCTGAAGATTCAACCAATACAATAGATGGTAATTCACAACAAGATAAGCAATCTCAAGCTAATGACGAGTCTTACCATGACCCTAATAATCCTGAAAGTCCTTATTATTACAGTGCGGTAGGAATTGATAATGCTCTTAAAAAGAATGCAGTTCAATATCCTAGAAATAATGATAGGAACAAAACTGGACTTGCTGGAACAGTTAGTAGCTTAAAAAATGAAATGTTATACTTAAAAGCTTCTATGGATGAAATAGAAAATCCTACTGAAAGGGAAATGGTTTATGTAATAGACCGTAATGCAGACGATGAATTCTTCGAGGATCCATATGACCCATATCAAGAGCCTGCAGTGATTGATAATACTCAAGATAGAGAAGAAGACAATTATGAATCATTATTTACTTCTAAACATGAATATTTAGATAAAATAGAAGAATACACTAATCCATCCTCTAATGGCTATGTAGGAGATTCTAATGATTCATTCTCAGATGAAATTCCGGAATTTGATTATATTGATGATGAGAGTGAACCAATCATCCCTATCAGTTCATCTATTAATCAGGAAAGCACTATATATGAAACCAATGCAGAAACTTATCCTGCTACTGAACCTATTGAGGAGCACATAAGTGAGGAATCCATTATTCTTGAAGAATTTGGAGATGAACTAATTGATCCAGATGATGAGTTCGTCCATATAGACGATATTGAAATAGATGATGATACATTTGAAGATATAATCACTGATGTTGGTCAAGGATATCAAGATATGGAAGATGAAAGAATCAAGGAAACTAATGTTCTCAGAGCGGTTGATAATACTAGATTAACTCCTAATGGCGAATTAAGCGATTATATTGAAGATTATAAGGAAATTGAAAATTTAATCATCAAATCTCCATCTGAAATATATGAAGATGAAAAGAAATTGGCAACTGCTGTTATGGATATAGTGGCTGCTGAAGGTCCTGTTCATGTAGATACTGTTATCCGTAGATTAAGAGAAGGTTGCGGATTATCTCGTGCAGGTACCAAGTTTAAGAACACCATATTGGAAGTAATTGACAGAAATGAAAATCATTTGCTTTTAATTAGAGAAAATGATTTCTTATTCATTGATTATGATACAGTAAAGGTTAGAAAAAGAGTTAAACCTAATATTGATTTAATTTCAGAAGTCGAAATAGAAAAAGCTATTGATTTGGTATTAAGTTTTGAGAAATCATTGAAAGTTCAAGAGTTAGCTAAGAATGTTTCCAGAACTTTTGGTTTCAAATCAACTTCCAAAAAGACTTCCAATAAAATCACTTTAGTCATTGATTCAATGATTGGCAAAGGTATTTTGATTAATAATAATGGTAAGATTGAATTTAGATAATTCAATTTACTATTTATTTTTTATATTAAATTTTTTCCCATTACAAATCAGTATTTTTATTATCACTATTAAAATAATTAGTCATTTCTTTAATATTCTTAATATTTATGTCTAATTTTATATTTTATAACTATTGAGGTATATGCTTTTGTTATTTTATGCCATTTTTGACTATTTTTATTTTCTACAGAGCTGGTTTTTACTAATTTTTTTATCATCAGATCCAATATTTTTCATATCATATAATTTTCCCAAAGGATAATTATGAACTTCTTATTGTTATTACTTTTCTTATATAAATTATTATTCACATATTACTTTTATATTGATTAGTAATACTAAATTTTTTTGATAATTATTAAAAAAACCTTATTAAGTATTACTTAAAAATTTATAAAAGTATTAAAAAATCTATAATAAGTAATATTTTTTATTCTAAAAAAA
>NZ_JAEDCO010000044.1 GCF_016294135.1 Methanobrevibacter ruminantium | reverse complement strand
TTTTAAAAATTGAATTTGAATAAATAAAAAATTTAAGAATAGTGAGAAATAGTAAAGAAAATTCTAAAAAATAGTAAAAAATAGTAAAATAGCAAAATAAAAGAATAGTAAAAAAAATAAAAAAAGAAACTAATTATTTATAAATAATTAGTTAAGATAGTCCATAAAATGAACCAACAGAATCCGAATGGAAGGATTCCGTCCCATAACCAAGTTGAAAATCCTTTAACTTCTTCACCAAACATCTTTTCACAGAATTGGCCTATGAAATAAAGAATTACTAAACCTACTATAAATGCAAATACATGATTTTTGAATCCTAACATTCCAGTTGTAAATGCAGTGGATATGAGAGCTGCAACTATTGCCGCAACAAGATGAATTGATACAGTTTTAACAGTGACATCCATTAATTTTTCCTCCAATAATAAAAATAAATATAAATAAATTTTGATTTTTTTATTTGATTTTTTATTTTAATTAAATAAAAGTTTTTTAAAGTTTTAAATATAATTAAATCATATAAAAACTATAACTATAATTATATAAGTTGATATAATATATAAAATATTGCATAAACATTATAGATAATCATTAAAAATCTAATAAAAAAAAAATCTTTTTAATGTGTTTAAAAACAAATTTTAAAAATAATTCAATCATTAATAATTATTCAAGTGATAAAATATGAAATCAATGACAAATGTTGACATTTACACAATATGTCAGGAATTAAATGATTTGTTGGTTGGGGCAAGAGTGGATAAGTCATTCCAGCCTACTAAGGATACTGTGGTCATGAGATTCCATAAGGCAGGGACAGGAAGATTGGATCTTGTAATACAAGCTGGAAAAAGAATACATTTAAGCCAATATCCTTTAACAAACCCTCAAAACCCCCCAAGTTTTCCAATGCTTCTTAGAAAAATAGTGAAGGGAGCAAATGTAGTTAGCGTAGAGCAGCATAATTTTGATAGGGTTGTTGAAATCAAGATGAAAAAGGAAGAGACCTACACTCTTATTGTTGAGCTATTCTCTCAAGGAAACATCATACTCTTAAATGAATCCAATGAAATCATTTTGCCTCTTAAGAGAAAGCATTGGAGCGATAGGGACATAAGCTCCAAAAAGGAATATGTATTCCCTATCGAAAATGGAATAAATCCAACCACATTGACTATCGATGAATTCAAGGAAATTGTAAGTGGTGGGGAAGATGAAGAGATTGTAAGGGTTCTTGCAACAAATGGTCTTGGTAGCCTATATGCTGAAGAGATCATGGCAAATACTGTAATAAGCAAGAAAGCATCATGTTCATCCTTAAGTGCTGAGGAGATGAATATCATCTTCAACGCATTGAAATCAGTTTTTGAACCTTTGGAGAAAAGGCAGTTCACTCCAATGATTGTAAACAACCGAAAGGAAATAGAGAAACTGGAATTGGAGAATCCTGACAAGAAATACAAATCCAAGGAAGATGTCATTTCAATCAAATTAAGCCAATATGAAGGATTTGAAGAGGAAAGCTTTGAAAGCTTCAATGAAGCCTGTGATGAATTCTATTCTTCCAAAGTGAAAAATGAAATTACAGGAATTCAGGAAGCGGCATGGAACAAAAAGGTTTCCAAATTTTCAAAAAGGCTTGAAAAGCAGGAAGAGACATTGCATAACTTTGAAAAAACAATTGAAGATTCCCAAATGAAAGGAGAACTTCTCTTTACAAATTACGTTCAAGTTGAAAACATATTAAATGTAATCAAAGGTGCAAGGGAAAAGGACTATGGATGGAAAGAAATAGGAAAGACATTGAAGGATGCTAAAAAGTCTGGAATGGCTGATGCGCAGATATTCGAATCCATGGATCCTTTAGGAAACATCACATTAAGAATAGATAATGTAAGCATAGCCCTTGACTCCAAGAAATCCATACCTGATAATGCTGAAGTCTACTATGAAAAGGCAAAGAAAGCTAAGCGAAAGATCAAGGGTGCATTAATCGCTATTGAAAACACCAAAAGACAGCTTGCGGATATGGAAGCCAAAAAGGAAAAGGCCATGGCAAATATCATGGTTCCACAGAAGAGAGTCAAGAAGAATCTCAAGTGGTATGAGAAATTGAGATGGTTTGTATCAAGTGATGGAATTTTAGTTGTTTGCGGTAGAGATGCAGGTACCAATGAAGCGGTTGTGAAGAAATATTTAGAACAAAATGATATTTATTTGCATGCGGATATACATGGTGCTCCATCAGTTGTAGCAAAAGTTCAATCCGATTCATTAAATGACAATTTGCTTAAAGAATTAGGTGAGTTCTCAGCTTCCTTTTCAAGTGCTTGGTCGAAAAACTTCACATCTCAAGACGTCTATTGGGTGGAACCGGACCAAGTTTCAAAAACCCCAGTTTCAGGAGAGTTTGTGCCAAAAGGTGCATTTATCATTCGTGGCCATAGAAACTATATTAGGGGAGCGAAACTTGAAATATCAATAGGCATTGTTGAATATGATGGTGAAAAGCGCATTATGGCTGGACCAACCGATGCAATGAAACATCATACCAATAAATTTGTAACAATAAAGCCAGGCTTTACCAAAAAGGAAAAAATAGCTAAGGAAATATTATCCAGAATCAACGAGGATAACCTATTGAGTCTAGATGATGTTGTGAGAGTATTGCCTAGTGGAAAATGTGATTTCGTTTAAATCCATTTTCATACTTTTTTAATAAAATAGAAAATTAACTAAAAATGCTAAAAATAAAAAAATAGTTAAAGATAGTTAAAAATAGAAAAAATATTAAGAAATAATTAAAATATTAAAAAATTATTAAAAATATTCAAACTTTTTAAAGTTTGAATTATTCTTCTTTTTCAAAATCAGGTTTGTAATATTCCAATGGATTCATGACTACAACATCAACCTTTGGATGAAGTTGATTTACAAAATTGGAAAATACTGCAGGGTCCTGTTCAATTACAGGGAAAGTGTTGTAATGCATTGGAATAACAACTTTTGGAGCTAACCACATTGCTGCAAGCGCTCCTTCAAATGGACCCATGGTAAACTTATCTCCAATTGGAACCATTGCAATATCCGGCTTATAGATTTTTCCTATGACATTTTCCATATCAGAGAACAATCCAGTATCTCCTGCATGGAATACCTTTGTACCGTCTTCAAAAGTGAATAGGAAACTTCCAGGGCCACCAGCAGGACGAATCTCTTCAGTGAAATCAATAGAAGAAGAGTGTTTTGCATCTAACATAGTGATTTTGATTCCTTGAATAAAAACAGAACCTCCAGTGTTCATGCTGACACAGTCAAATCCTTGTTCACCTAAGAATAAGGAGATCTCATGGTTTGCAACAAGAGTTGCATTTGTATTGTTAGCTATTTCCATTGCATCTCCAAAATGGTCAGAGTGACCATGAGTTATGCATATGATATTTGCTTCCAATTCCTCAACAGGAAGAGGGCAAGCAGGATTATTGCTAATAAATGGATCAACCAATATCTTTACTCCTTCATCACTGATCAATTCAAATGCAGAATGACCTAACCATCTAATTTCCATAATTTCACCTTTTCAATATCATTAGTTTATAAAAGTAAAAAAAATCAATTTAATTATTGTTTTCAACAAGTGCACCAATATCCAAGCCATTAGCCAATTTCCAAGAGGATTCGAATAATTCCTTGATGTTTTCCACTGATTCCACATCATCATAAACTGCACCATATTCAAAATCATCCTCATCTATGCTGTTGGATATCAATAATGCATGAGATGTATCTCCAATTAAGTTAAATGATTCTACAGAATCTAAAGTCTTGATTTCAACTCCTTTCTTAATGAGGGAACTTAATAAGAGAACATATGAAATATCCTCCAAATCAAATTCCTCAATAATCACTCTTGATTTGATTTTTGTAAGGCTTGAGAGGAATCTGTCACCCATATCCTTAATTGTTGGAGCTTCCAATAAGATCTCTTCTTTAGAATGACTTGCAACCTCTTCAAAAGCTTCCTGTGAAGTTAAGATTCCTTTTTCACAAATGACATAACTATTCAATAATTTTGGAATAGGAATTGATTCCGGATTATTAGGGTCAATTGTAATTGTCTCATCAGAGGTACCTGCAATTTCAGAAACAGGCACAACTGGAAGTTCCTCTGCCACAGTTGGTGTGTGGACTTTTGGAACAGGTCTAGGAATTTCCCCAATCTCAACTTTAGGTTTTGAATCATCAATCTTGGAAGATTTCTTATGAGGTCTGGATAAATTAGTATTAGCCTCTTCCTTAGAAGCTATTGGATTTGTAGAAGCAATGGATGTTGGTCTTGGCAAGTTTTCAACATCAATAGCTGAATCAGGAGTAATATATCCTAAATCATCAGCAACTTTAACATCAGATTGGGAATCCTCTTCAATTGGTTCTTCCACGTAATCCTCATAGACGATGCCATGTTCCTCTCTATAACCCTCATCCGCATAGATAGGGGTTATGAAATCTTCTTCGAGGGATTCATCATAAATCACATTATTGTAAAGAGTATTTCCAGATTGAGACAAATTATAAACCGGTTCTTCTTGTGGCTCTAAATCAATCTCATCAATAGGCATTATGATTTCTTCATCAATGGTTTTAGGCATTAGGCTGTAACTTTCATCAGATACATCGTTGTCATAAACTGTTTCCGCTTCACCAACACTTGCCAAGGCCTTTGAAATCTCAAGAGACCTTTTAGGAGCATCAGCAAGATTGATTGTTTCTTTGGATTTCCTTTTTGGCCTGCGGGTAACTCTCATAGGCTTTTCATAATTAGGTGTGAAGTAAACAGTATCAGGATTGGATTCCTCTTGATCTTCTAAATAACCATAACTTCTCTTTTTAGGATTGCTAGACTTTCTAATAGATGGGAGTTTAAATTTAGGCTTTTCTTCATTTACTGGTTTAGTCTTGAGAACCTGTTTGGATTGATCCAGTGGTTCGCTGAATCTTGTCTTGGTTTCTGTTTGTTGACTTGTATTTAAGTACTCATCAAGAGTCATTGAAGATGAATCATCCCGAGGTTTTAAAATTGATTTGGATCTTGAATTGGAATTGGAACTGCCATCCAATTTGGAATTAACTAAATCCTCAACCTCTTTAGCACTTTCCATTACACGTGAAAAAGTGTCATTTTTAGACCTTTGATTCAATTTATTGCGCCTTGAATTCCTATTCAAGCCTCTTGAGTCTATAATTCTTAAGATAAATGCTGGAAGTAATTTGTATAAACCGAAAATGGTGATTAAAACACCTATGATTAGAATTAAATCTATTAGACGATAAACGATACTTCCATAAACAAGAACTAAACCAATGACTGTTAATAAAATACCAGTAAATATATCTAACGAATCTGCCAATTAACCCACCTAAAAATATAAGTATAATCAATTAAATGGTTAAATTAAGATTTTAATAAAAAATTAACCATTATTAATATTTATATATAATATTAATCATTTATATAATTTTGTTTTTAATGAATGAAAAAAGGCTTAAAAATTAGTAAAAAAACTAAATTATAATATAAAATTGATTAAAATAAAAAATCTGTGATTAATTCCTATTCTCAAATAAATAAAAACAAAATTAAATAAAATTTAAGAGAATAGGCAATTTATATGAATATTGTAAAATTCAAAAATGATTATAATATTTTAAAATGAATAAAAAAGATAATATGAATGTTAAATTTATATTAAAAAGTAAATCATATTTTATTTTTAATATTAATCTCAAATTGTTTCCCAAATTAGAAAAAAAGACAATACTTAAATAATAAGTCATTGAAATTATTTAACAAAATGAGGTGAAAACATGACTTTTGAAAAATATAAAAATGAAAATGGCATACACTTAAGTGAAAGTATAAAATATAATATTAAATCAAGTATCAAAGCTATTTCCAAGGACAATTCAGGCCAAGGAGCTGCAGAATATATCCTATTATTTGGAGGAGTAATTGTAATAGCTTTAGCAGGGCTTTTGATTTATAGATCTTACTTCAGTAACAATGCAAGTGGATTGAATGCTACACAGGATATAAGTTCCATTAGAAACAATGTAAGCATGTATTAAATTGAATAAACATTCATATGTCTTAAATGGTAAAATAATGAAAGCGCTAGAACATCTTAAATTGGACAACAGAGGCCAAACAAGCGTTGAAGTAATTTTATTATTAGGTTCGATTTTAATGATTTCAATCATTTGCGGAACTTACATCTATAAAATCAACTTGGAAATCAATGATCTATTCAATCAAACGCTTTCTAAAGGAAGACTTTTTTTATTTAATAAGTTAAATTAAAATAAAATATCCTGGTAAAAATCCTAAAAATAATTTATAAATACATAATATAAAAAGTCTTGAAATAAGCAAGATAAGTAAAACAAAAAAATTTATAAAATTAATAAATAGTAAAAAAAATAAAAAATAAAAAATAATAAATCTTTCTAACTAAATAGAAAACCCCCGCAAACTAATTGTCAAATGGAGATTTTATTATTTTGTAAATATGAGAATATGATAGATTGAAAAAAGGAATTTAATTGAATAAAATTAAATGATTTATTCAATCTAATCAAGTAATCTTTCTAAAGTTGCTTTCCAAGAAGCTGAGGAAACATTGGTTAATTTCATGTCAGTTCTTTTTACAACAATTCTTTCTTGAGGACATACTTTAGTACATGCACCACATAAAACACAGTATTCATCATTGAATTTAGCAACATTGTCTTCAAGAACAATTGCATTACATGCACAAAGGTCTACACAGGATCCACAACCTACACAGTCTTCTCCTGTAGTGGTTATTTCACCTTCAAATGGTTTAGTGACTTCTGCTGCATCTACAGGACAGATTTCCTTACACCATCCACAGTTGATACAATCGGATCCAATGAATATGGCACCAGTGATTGCAGGCTTTTCAATTTCTTCACTATGCATACAGGTAACACATACGTTTTTGATTGCTTCTTGAGGACATACTCTCTTACATACTCCACAGTAGACACACTTATCCTCATCCACTTCAATGGAACAAGCATCAGGAGTATTTACAACAGTGATTGCATCTGCAGGACATAATTCAGCACAAGCACTACAATAGATACATTCCCCATCGTTTATTGAAATTTCACCTTTTAACAAGTCATTTCTATCCGGCAATTCCCTTTTGAACAATATTGCATCTTGAGGACATGCTACAGTACATCTTCCACAGAATTCACATGATTCATCATCAATTGCAGATTCATGAGTCCATGTTGGATAAGCAGCCAAGTCTTTAGAACTTGAACCATCAATTTCAAAGTCCAATGCTCCAAATGGGCAAGCAGATGCACATAAACCACAAATAACACAAGTTTCTTCATCTATTGCAAGCTTGTTTCCTTCTACCTGACCTCTTGCAATACCTAAAACATCCCCTAAAGCTAAGGAGCTGGTCGGACAAGAGTCAGCACATATTCCACATGCTAAACATACATTATTATCATAAGATAATTTTCTTGTTTCGCTTCCATCTCTTTGAATAAAAATCATAACAATCCCACACTTAAGTAATTATCTAATTGTTATATAATATAAAGTATAATAAATAATTTTAATATATTTAATACTATATTTATCGACATGAATATATAAACATAACGATTTAATTTTAAGGTCTGCTTAAAAATTTTTGAAAATTTCATGAATTTTTGAAAAATAATTAATTTAAAAAGGTTAAATAAATAAAAAAAGACAAATAATAGGTTAAATTAAAAATAAATGATAAAATATCTCTTAAAAAAAAGTTATAAAAAATATATAAAAATAAGGCACTTAACCGCTAAAAGTAATAAAAAGTAATAAAACTAATAAAAACTAATAAAAACTAATAAAAACTAATAACATAAAAAAATGGAATCTTTAAATTAATTCCCCTTTTTGATTGATTTTTCCTTGACGTATACGAGTGGAAGAAATAGGTATTCCATCATCGGCCAAGACAAAGCTTACAACAACAATATCAAGAGGTTTCATGCCTTTACTGACTCGAATCTCATTGATTTTTACAGCATTAGGTTCAGTTTCCTCACTTACAACAATAGCATCATAATTTTCATCATGAATTGTTGGCCCATAAGGATCATCCAAACGAGAAATATGGAAATTCTTATACTTTGTACCTAAAAAATCATTTAAATTAGCCATACGAACATCACAGGAGTCAACATCCCCCTCCTTATTGCATGCAAAAACATTGGAAGTCACTCCTATTTCAACATTTTCACCAATTTCAAAAGCCTTGGCAATCAAGCTTCTATGGCCATAATGAAATTTGTCAAATGTTCCCCCAACAGCTACTCGTTTATACTTTGCCATAATAATCAACAAATATTTGTTAAAAACAGTTTTTATAAAAAAATCAATTAATCTACAATTTAAATTTAAATTTAAAGTTATATAAACTTAATGAAAAAAGTTAAAAATAGCTAGAAAAACTTAAATTGAAAAATATTTAAAATTAATAAAAATAAATAAAAATAGAATTAAAATAAATTAAAAATAATAAAAATAGAATTAAAATAAATTAAAAATAATTAAAATAAATAATTTAATTAAAAAATATTTAAAAAAATAAAATTATAGAATAAAACTTTAAAAGAATTATTCTATCTCTCCAATCAAATAATCAATAAATCTAGAATGGTATAAGCGCATAGTTCTTAGGTATGCTGTAAGACTTGGTATTCCAATTCTTAATGTTGCCTAATTCATTTCTGCGGCTTGTTGCATCAGCAGTATACCAAGTTTGTGATATTGGATCGTAAACTTGAGCCCATACGTGACCAGTATTTAATCCGCTAGCGAATTTACAGTTCTTTGCATGGGAATATCTTGCATAAATACCTACAGATCTGCACATTGCTACAATCAAGTTAGCTTTATCACAACAGTTACCGCTTTTGGAACTTAAAGTACCTTTTGCTCCTTTTAAGGAATTTGTATAGAAACTATATTTAATATCATCCCTTACAAATTCAAAGATAGCGTTTGCTTTAGCCTTAGGACTGGATAACCCTGCGGTTAATTCTTTAGCTTTCTTTTTAATAGCATCATTTAGTGCAGATTTACCTCCTGTTTTCAAGTATTTTGCAAATTCATCTGAATCAAATATCTGCCTATAGTTCAAAATTTTACCATTTTGACTAATGGAAATAGAATATCCTCCTCTAACATAACTGGTTTTGACTGTTACATAATAAGGCAATCTATTATTATTACCATAATAATTTAAAGCAGCAGTAAACGCATAAATGTAAAGGTTTGCTTCCATTTTACCTAAATTAGTTAGCTTGTAATTAGGAATACGTTTATTATCATTAACAAAGCTTGTAACATTCTTTGCTAACTTAAGGTATTCAGCTTTATATAATTTACCACTAATCTTGCTTCCAGAGGAATTGTAATTATTTGATAAATCCTTAATTTTAACATTTGCTTTTGAACCGCTATTTATGTTGGTTATAGCACCAGCCATAAGATATGCAAATTCATCCATAGTATACTTTCTGCCATCGATATTTACACTGTATTGCTTATTTAGAATATTGATGTATTCTACACGGACCTTTAAATCCTTAGCTGCAGTAATGATTTTTGATATGCTGATAGATGGTTCAACCACTTTAACATTTGTAGAAAGCTTGGATGAATCATAATATTTGTTTCCAGCATAGCTCACTTCAATAGGATAAGTTCCTAATTTGTAGTTCATTACCAAACTAACTTGCCCTTTTGAATTGGTAGTTTTGGTAAAGGTCTTGCCGTTAAGGGTAATGGTCACTTTCTTATTTGACAATGCATTTCCAGCAGAGTTCTTTAAAGTGATATAATAATTAAATCCTTTTCCAACAGAATCATCAGAACCTTTTATTTTAGTAGATCCCTTTTCAACAGTCAGATTAGCACTTGTAGAAGATTTAACGAACATATCATTTCCTGAGAAACTGATTTTCATTTTTAAAGTACCGAGATACTTTACAGGAACAATTGCCTTTCCATTTGAATTAGTTTTCAAGGTGTATGTTACATTCTTATTAGTTACCTTAACAATGAGTTTCTTGTTCTTTACAGGATCCCCATTGGATTTTTTAAGGTTTACAACAAAATCTTCACCATACTCCAAAGAAGTGGATGAATAGGATAATGCTGTTTTACACTTAATAGGTTTTACATATGCTTTTGTTGAGGATTTATATAAATTATCATTACCTGCATAACTAATGATAACAGAAAAACTCTTTTTAGTGGTTACAAAAAGTTTAGCTTGACCTTTGGAATTGGTAGCTATCCTATAAATCTTATTACCAAATATAGGAATTCTGAACTTAATCTTTTTACCACTTATAGCCTTTCCGCTTTTCTTGTTCACTAAAGTGACAATCAACGGAGTTGATCTCGGAACAGTGGTATTCTTAACTTTTAAACTGGTCCCACTTTTTAAAACCTTAATGTATTTTGTGATTTTAAAAGCGCTAAAGGATTTGTCTCCTTTAAATTGGACAATAGTTTTAAAAGTTCCAATCTTGTAATAATTAATCTTTACCTGTCCTTTTGAGTTGGTGGTCATAGTAAAAACTCTTTTTTTACTAGGTACGCTAATTTGAACTTTTTTACCACTTAATACTTTACCATTCTTATCTTTTAATGTAATAACTATAGGAGTTCCAGAGTAAATTTTAGTCTTAGACACAGTTATGCTGGTTGCAGTCTTTACAGTTGAAGATGAGGAATTTGAATCTTCAAATATAGCCTCATGACTATTGTCCTCTTCCCCCTCAGTTAAAGTGGAACTAGCATCATTGGAAGCGTCAGAAGCACTTGCACCTAAACTGGAAGTAGCTTCATTAGATAATTGATCAGTATAAGAATTTCCAATTGACTCTTCAGATTCAGAATCGATAGAATCACTAAGAATATTAGAGTTATCTGGATTATTCGACATATCTAAGGCATCACTTGCAGATACTCCACTTATTGCAATGAAGAATAAGCAGAATATTGCCAAAAGCAATGCTCTTTTCTCTAACGAAATTTTTTCACCTCAATACACTAAAAAAATACAAATTTAAAAGTTTTAAAAAAATAACTCTTAAAATCAAATATCTTTAAAATTATTTTTTATTTTACTAATGCAATAAAAAATATGAGCTCCTCAATAAAAATCTAAAAAAATCTCATATTTTAGAAATTCCTAAAATATAAAAATCTTATTAAAAATCTTTATTAAATGAAATAAAAACTCATAGTATTTATTGAAAATTTATTCAATTAAATACTAAATATAAAGATAATTAAACTAATTTTAGATAATATTTTTTTAATGTTATGTATAATTAAGGTATAATACCTTATAAATCTTTCCCATAAAAATTTTAAAAAATAAGAAATATATGTCCTTTAAACTAACTGAATATAATTATATTTAGTTATTTTTATTTTTAAAGATAAAAAAATGAGTTAAAACAATTATTAAAATTAATT
>NZ_JAEDCO010000043.1 GCF_016294135.1 Methanobrevibacter ruminantium | reverse complement strand
ATTGTAATAATCGTATTAATAATGAATTAATTAATGTTCGAATTAATTAATAATGTAATTATAATTTCTATTATAATTTAATATCATTTTTATATGATTTAGTATCCACATAATAATATCTTTATCATAATATATAAATTATTTTATATTTTTCTAATGAATGGAAAAATTTTTAGAATTTTTAGAAATATTTATTAAACATACTTTAGAAATTTAAGTGTAGACAATGAATAATTCAATTAATCATTCTATTAATAATTTTTAAATAATTTTATTTTTAAAAGAGGTGTTAAATTGGCTAAAATCACTCCTAAGACTTTATTGAAAAAATCATCCAAAGTGATTGACTTAGATGATGTAGATATTAGCAAATATGATTTTTCCATTGATGATTTAGATAATGAAAAAAGCAAAAGCCATGATTTATTGAAAAAGATCTTGGATTCAAGTTCCGCTTGTCAGGTATCAGATGCTTACTCATCTGTCTCTGGACGTAGCGGTGTTATAGATGGTTTGAAACCGATGAATGACAATAAGGTTTACGGTAAGATATTCACTGCAAAAACCAGCACTGATGATTGGGGAACCTCATTGATGGCTATGGACAATGCAGAAAAAGGTGAAGTCCTATTCCTTTACACTTATGGAAAACCTGCTTCAGTTTGGGGAGAGCTTGCTTCAACCTGTGCAGGTGAGAAAGGAATCGCTGGAACTGTTTTATACGGTTGGGCTAGGGATATGGATGCTCTTGTGGATTTGGATTATCCAGTGTTCGCTCTTGATTACCTTCCAAATGCGGGAAAAGCTTTAGGTCTTGGTGAAATAAACGTTGATTTGGAAATTGATGAAGATATCATAAAGCCAGGAGACTTTGTATTTGGAGACCAAAATGGTGTAGTGGTGATTCCTAAGGAACTGTTCCATGAAACCATGGTGGCTACCTTTAACGTAAAGGTAAAGGAAAGCCATATCATTAAGGAATTGAAAAAAGGCAGATTATTGTCTGAGATTATTGGTTTGAATAGATAATAATCTTTTTTACTATTTTTTAAGAGACAAGTGTTGTCTTTATTTTTTATTTTATTCTTTTTTTCTATTTTTTATTCTATTTTATTTTTATTTGTTCTAATGTTTCTCCAATAGCTTCATTAATGACTAAACTGGCTAAATTGTCATAAGGAGTTTCGCTTTTATTGATTAAAACCAACTTTGAGTCATTGAAGTAATTTATCAATCCTGCAGCTGGATAAACCACAAGGGATGTTCCCCCTATTATCAAAGTGTCTGCATTGGCTATGTAATTGATTGATGCGCTTAGAACATCATTGTTTAATGGTTCTTCATAAAGCACAACATCGGGCTTGACTATTCCTCCGCATTCACATATGGGAACTCCTTCACTTTCTAATATGAAATCCAGATCATATTCCCTTTTGCAAAACTCACAATAGTTTCTGTGAACGCTTCCATGAAGTTCCAGAACATTTTTGCTTTCTGCCTTTTTGGTGCAAGCCATCAATGTTTTGAGTGATCACTGCCTTTAGCTTACCTGCTTTTTCAAGTTCAGCAAGCTTTAAATGAGCAGGATTTGGCTTAGCATCCTTGAAAACGAGATTTTCCTTGTAATAATTGAAAAACTCTTCAGTATTTTCCAGGTAGTAGCTGTGTGAAACCAGATATTCTGGGCTGTGCCCATATTTCTCCAAGCTTTTAAACACTCCGTTCTCAGATCTGAAATCAGGTATTCCACTTTCTGTAGAAACGCCTGCACCTCCGAAGAATACAATGTTATCGCTATTGTCTATAATCTCTTGCAATGCACTAATTTCATTCATGATTCTATTTATGTTCTTGTTCACTATTATTTCTTATTATTTCTCATTATTTTGATTTTTGTCATTTTTTCTTTTTATTTCTATTACAATCATCATTTCTTTTTATTCTCCATCAACTTCCATAATCTTTATATATTACCCAATATAACTATTATTAATCAATTGTTTGTTGATTAAAGAATGAATTGTTCATATTAAAAAGTTTTTATTAGAACTTTTTAGTAATACTTTTTAAGAAGAAATTTTTTTATATATAAAGGCATCGAAACATTTATATGCTATCATGTCATTATATTAAGATGTACTAATGTTTATTTTTAAGGTGATTTGATGAAATTTTTAGGAAACATCTCACACCTTGCCAATTCTGGAAAGCTTATTGTCAAAACCACAAAGACTCCTCCAGCAGGGGCTTTTGTTTTTACAAATGATAAGCAGAAAATAGGTAAGGTATATTCTATTTTTGGCCCAGTAAAAAATCCATACGTTTCCGTAAATATTTTTAGGTCAGTTAATAGAAGGGATCTTGAAAGTAGACATGGTGAAAAGCTATTTGTTTCCACAAAAAGTGAAATGGAAAAACTCAATAAGAAAAACAAGAACTCTAAATCCAAAAAGGGTTCAAAAGGTAATTCCAAGAATTCCAGAAATAGGAAATCCAATTCCAGAAAAAGAAGAAACAAATAGGATATTTAAAAAATTTTTTCTCTATTCATTTCTTAGAGAAAATTAAAGGTTTTTCCCCTAGTTTGGGTAAAACTTAGTCAAATTGATATAATAGGAGAGATTAACACGAAAGAAGGATTATCTGAAGAAGTTCTTCAAAATTCCAAAAGAACTTCAAGAAGAAGACAAAAAGATGACTCTGAGCCAGAAAGACAAACCGTATGTCCACAATGTGGTTCAACTGATTTGATTGGGGATTATGAAAGGGCAGAAGTGGTTTGTGCTAACTGTGGATTAGTTATTGATGAAAACCTTGTAGATATGGGTCCAGAATGGAGAGCATTCGACCATGAACAAAGAGACAAACGTACAAGAGTAGGTGCTCCTATTACTTACACTATTCACGATAAAGGTTTAAGTACAATGATTGATTGGAGGAATAAGGACATCTATGGTAGAGATATTCCTGCAAGAAATAGAGCTCAATGGTACCGTTTAAGAAAATGGCAAAGAAAAATCAGAATTTCCGGTGCTACTGAACGTAACTTGGCTTTTGCATTAAGTGAATTAGACAGAGACTCTTCAAGATTAGGTCTTCCAAGAAGTGTAAGGGAAGCTGCTTCAGTTGTTTACAGAAGTGCAGTGGAAAACAAGCTTATCCGTGGAAGAAGTATTGAAGGAGTTGTAGCTGCTTCTTTATATGCAGCTTGTAGAAGATGTAAAGTACCTCGTACTTTAGATGAAATTGCTGAAGTTTCTAGAGTAAGTAAAAAAGAAGTTGGAAGAACTTACAGATTCTTGACAAGAGAATTGAACATTAAGTTACCTCCTACATCTCCAGTAGACTATGTTCCAAGATTCGCAAGTGAACTTGGATTATCTGGTGAAGTGCAATCTAGATCCATTGAAATCATTGAAAAGGCAATGGAAAAAGGATTAACTTCCGGTAGAGGTCCAACTGGTGTAGCTGCTGCTGCATTATACATTGCATCTGTTTTATTAGGTGAAAGAAAAACCCAAAGAGATGTTGCAGAAGTTGCAGGCGTAACTGAAGTAACTATCCGTAACAGATACAAAGAACTTACTGAACAATTAGAAATGGGTGTAACTTTATAACACTCAATTCTTTTCTTTTTTTCTTTTTTTATTAATTCATTTTATTTTCAAAACCTTTTCATTTCAATTATTTTAATTCGTATTATATAGGACTATTTACAAGAATTTATAGGACTATTTACAAGAATTAAAAAAATCTTTTCTTAAAAATATTTAAAAAATAATTAAAAAAGTTAGAAAATAGTTAGAAAATATTTTAAAGAAAATAATTAAAAAAAATACTTTCATGTAAAGTCATGTAATTACATGAAGTAAAAAATAGTTATTAAAAAAATAAATTAAAAAGACTTATTTTTCAATTCAAGAGCTAATAAAGCTTTGAATATTTTTCAATGCTTAAGTCAAGATCATTTAGGATTTCAGTATTGTCCCATGGCTCTACCTTATTCAAGTTTTCCTGATACTTGTCAAGATTATGTAAAAAGCTTTCAATCTTTTTGACATCCAGGTTCTCATGAGATTCTCCAAATCCTAACTTCTCAACATAGAATCCATTCAATATCTGCTCGAAGTTCTTATGTGCAGGAGTGCTGTAGATAGGTTTCTTAAGATATATCGCCTCTGAAATCATAGTGAATCCACCATTCACTATAATTGCCTTAGCTGTTCTCATATCCTCAAAGATTTGCTCTTCATTAAATGACCTATATGTCAAGTTCTCATCAACCTCATCCTTGTTGAATCCATAAACAATGAATTTGTAATCAAGTTTCTTAAGCTCTTCCATAAGGTTTATGCTTGATTCTGCTGTCTGATAAACCAAAACATGCTCCCCTTCAACAGGCTCCAATTTCATTATCTCTTCCCTTAATACTGGAGGGTAAAGAGCAGTCATCTTGGGATGCTTTAATGGAGGATAGAAGAATGCTGTGATTATATGCCTTTTTGGCCTTAGGATATATGATTTGGTAACTGCCTTTGCAGTTAGCATATCCGCTTTGTGGTTTGGAGGATAATCATATTCGCATTGGGTCAACATATGGATATTGTCAAGGCTAATGAGTGGAATGTTCATGATCTTACTGAGCATACTGGAATAGTTTTCAAAATCTGATATGATAATGTTAGGCTTGATTCTTTTGCATTCCTTATATAATACATTGTATCCGTCCTTCAAGTTTGTAGGATTTGCCTTCAATGCCTTAAAGAATGTTTTCTTGGTTCTAACCACATTGTTTTCATAGACAGTGTTGAATCCTCCAATTTCAAATACATTATCGAATTTGCTTGCGAGGAATTCATATGCCCTTTCGCTTGAGAAAATGTAAACATCATATTTTTTGGTTAAATGCTCAAGAATAACGCTGCTTCTGATTGCATGTCCCATTCCCTCTCCACAGACGGAATAGAATATTCTTTTCTTGCCTTGTGATCCTGCTGCCTCTTTAACAACAAGGCCAGTTTCATCTTCAGTAACTTCAACTAATTCGTTTTCTTCAATATCCCTGTCCTTGAGTTTATTGATTCTGTCTTTGATTTTTCTGTTTCTGGATTTTTCAGCAATCTTTTCCATGTCCACACTATCAAGTGCAGATATTGGGTCGTGACCGAACTCATAACCTAAGTCCTCTGCTGAAGTTCTTTTTCCTCTGAAGTCATTTACAGTACTTTTTCCATATTGCTTAAGTAATGTGTAAAGACCTTCCTCTTCAAGTCTTCTGGTGGAAACGCCGATTCTTGCATTTCTTAGCACTTTAAATTCGCTGATTTCAGCAACACGTTCGATATAGTCAGTATCTTCACCAAAACTTAGATTTTCGTCAAATCCTCCAACTTCATCATGCAATTCCTTTTTAGAGATGATCCCATAGCATCCTGCTCCATGAGGCTTTATGTTTTCAACAGCTATCATAAACCAGTTTGCAAGGTCGTGGAGATATTTGTCTCTTTTTTTCTCAGATAGTGGTGTCATTTGGGTAATTGCTACTCCCAAATCATCTGACTCAAACTCTTCAATCACATTGCTTAGGTAATTTTCAGTCAATTCCAAGTCAGAGTCTAAAAACAGTAGTATTTCTCCTTGAGCCACTTCTGCACCTCTATTTCTTCCAGGTCCAGGAAGCCCACCTTCTACAACAACACAACCATTTTCCTTAGCAATCTCTCTAGTATTATCATCTGATTGTGCATCTGCAACAATGATTTCATAATCAGTAAAATCTTGGGATTTTATGCTTTCAAGCAATTTAGGAAGATATTCCTCTTCGTTGTATGTAGGTATGATAATACTAATTTTCATCTTTTTCATCTCGCCATATGGTTTTTTGCTGTATTGTTTGAGAATTAAATATTATTTTTTTATTTAATTTATTTAAATTTTTATTTTTTTATGAATTAGTTTCTATAGATTAGTTTCTATAGATTAGTTTCTATAGATTAGTTTCTATAGATTAGTTTCTATAGATTAGTTTCTATAACTATGATTATAAGTTTTTATAAGTATGAATATATGTTCCAGCTAAGTGAATACCAATCACATTTTCCCTCCAAATCAATGGCTAATTTATTTAACAATTCCATCTCATTATATTGATTTGAAAGATAAAATGTTGTTTTATTTTCATGCTCTGTTAAATTTAATACATCGTATTGATCTAATCCATCGAGATCATGAGGGTTAGCTACATCTAATTCATAAGAATCTGGACAAGCGCCATAAAATGCAATTGAAAACCTTAAGACAATGATTAGAATCAAAGCGATATGCGGAATCAAAATCTTCAAATACTTTTTAAGTGACTTTCCATTATCTCTTATTTTGCCTGATAAAACAGATTTAATTGTGACCAATTCTTCGTTTAATTGGCTTTTGATTGCATCTCTTTTATCTTTTTCAGTTATATAATCTGAAAATCCTTCAAGTATTTCATTATTGTACATCAATATGAGTATTCCGTAGATTCCTCCAATTGTTGGAGTTGCAAATAATCCTCCATCTATGAGTCCAATTATGCTGATTGTGATTGCAACTGCCAAGAAGATTCTTGGGGCTGCCTTTCGCCTTTGCAATGAAATGACCATGACAATATAATTGATTGGAATTAATATGAATAGAAGACCAATTAAATCTGGAGTGTAAGCACTTAAGGAGCTTCCAGTGTGAATTCCCGCTGGAATGTAAGTTAAAAGCATTCCAAGAACCATTCCAAAGATTCCTTTGTATAAATGGGAATGGAGAATGCTTGTGCTTGTTTCACTTGGATTCATGATTACAAGGATTGTGTTCCAGTCTATTCCTAGTGAATTCCTTAAGTAGAATTCCATAACTATTCCATCTATTGCAGTAAAAAGCAATAGGATTAAGGATAACTTTAAGTAAAAATCCTTATCTTTTAGCATTTCTGGAATATGGAGATTCTTAAAATAGCTGTGTATCCTTTCATTGTCTCCAAGTGTGGATAATATCATGGTAATACCTAAAAGGACAAAAAAGAGAATGTCTTTTCCTTTTGATGATCCCATTAGAAGCGGTTGGGTAAATGGTCTTATGAATTGGTCTATTCCGCTTAAGAAGAATAGCATAGTTCCAAAAATGATTAGAATTATTCCAAAAGGAATGTATTTGTTTATTTTCATAAGAATTTCCCCATATCCATAGCATTTTAATTTTTCAATTTCTAAAAATCCTATTTCAAATATTTATTTATAATATGACATACAATATTATTATAAGTTTTATTAATCATATAATTTATAAATTTTTATATATTAACTTGAATTCTCATATTTTAAAGTGTTATCATGTTTCCAATTAGCTTTTATATAGGTTTGATTTTGATAGGGATTTTTGCAGGATTCGCTTCAGGATTGCTTGGAGTGGGTGGAGGATTCCTTATGGTTCCTTTGCAATTCTTCTTATTCAGTTCTGTAGGTGTGGACCCTTCACTTGCTATGATGGTATCATTAGGTACCAGTTTAGCAATCATCATTCCAACCGCTTCATCTGGAGCTTATCAGCATCAGAAAAAGAACAAGTCAATTGTAAAGCCAGCTATCAGATTAGTTGTTTTTGGAATTATTGGAGGATTTTGTGGAGGTCTTCTTGCAAATGTTGTTCCTTCAAGAATCTTGCAGATTATTTTTGCATGCCTACTCTTTATTGTAGCTTTGGATATGCTATTTGGCTCCAGAGCTGATGGTGAAAATGCACTTTTTGACTTCAATTTATTGAATGCAGCTATTGTAGGTTTTTCAATAGGGATTGTATCTGGCTTGCTTGGTGTAGGTGGGGGAGTTTTCCTGATCCCTGCCCTTTGCATATTGTTTGGATTCAGCTTGATTCAAGCTATTGGAACATCTTCAGTTTTCATAGCATTGGCAGCTATTGGAGGACTCATTTCATACATTTACACTGGATGGTCAGTTAATCCAATGCCATATTCATTAGGTTACGTAAGCTTGGTGAATTTTGTGATCATAGTTCTTTTTTCAGTTCCTATGGCAACAATTGGTGCAAAACTAGTTTATAAAATGCCTAAGGAAAGACTAAAACAGATATTTTCCATAATCCTGATTTATATGGCAATAAAAATGATTGGATTTGATCCAATAGCTATTCTATTGGGATTGTAAAAATCAGAATACCTTAAAAAAAGTTAAAAAATAGATATATGGGTAATTTATAAATTATATTCTTTTAGTGATTATAAGGAACTTACATCTTCTTTTTCTTCAAATATGACTCCAGTTCCTCTCATAACTACATGGGCTAAGTTTTCTCCCTTGCTTGGGCCTAATGTTTCAATTGACATATTCAAGTTCAATAGGCCATTGCATCCATCTGCCCTTAATTGCCTAATCAATTTCAACAATGCCTTATCTTCAGCAATTTTTGTACAAATAAGCAATTCCTTTTCTATTGAGTCTTCAATTCCAGATCTTATTTCTTCTCTTTGTTTAACGGAAAAGATATGGGTTGATTCGTAGACTCCTTTATATTCAATTATGTTCAATTCTTTAGGGGAATCTTCCATAGTCAATATCAAGACTCCTAAATTATTCATATCAAGTTTCCTGTCATAAAAACTGTGTATCTTTTTGCTTTGCTTTTCGTTATATGTCTCTTTAGTTTTTGGCTCTTTCTTGAAGATTTTCTCATATGTATTCCATAGGAAACGTGTAATCTTCTTGAAGACACCTGTAACGTGGGAGATAATAGCTAAAATTGTTGCGATAAGGAAATAATTCACAGCAATAGGAAATGCAGCTTGAAGGATTATGACTATGCTTCCTGCTGTAATGACATTGAATCCTAAAGTTGGGTTTGCTATGATGAATCCATAGATAACTGTAATTAAGAAAAGAATAAATGCACTGATTGCACCGGTACTTTCTTCAAGATACCTTTTTGCAGCTAGGCTTTCAGCATATCCTGCAAAAAGCGGGGATAAGACCAATCCGAAATTCCATCCGTAAATGTCGAAATGAGTGTATAGGCAAATTACATAGGTGACTATACCTACTATTATCCCTATATCAATGCATCCTAGCTCTTTTAGGAATACTTTTCTCTCCTCTTCATCCTTGAGACGTTTAGAGATGGATAAATCGTTAACTTTCTGTTTGATTTTATTAAGCATTTATTCACTCATTAAAAGCTGATTAAAAAATAGTTTAAGTTTATTTGTAACTTACAGCGGTTCCATATGCAGTTACTAAAATGGTGTTTCCCATAGTGCCTCCAAGGTTGTTATAGGATATCTTAAGCCCTATGATTCCGTTGGCACCAAGTTCCTTTGCCTTGTTTTCCATAATTTGGAATGCTTCATTTCTTGCTGATTCAAGCTCTTCAGCATAAGTGCTGGTTCTTCCTGCCACAACGTCTCTAACTCCAGAGAATAAGTCTTTATATATGTTGGATCCAATTAATGATTCTCCATTAACCAATCCATGATATTTTACAATGGTTTTGTTTTCTAAAGTACTTGTTGAGGACAATAACATTTTATCACTTAAAATTGTCTGATTTTAAAAAAATAATTATAATTTGACTTTTTGTTTAAAAAAATATTGTTAGCTATTAAGTTTAATTAATAGCCATTTATTGTTTTAATTGTTTTTTATGGTTAATTTATTTAAAGAACATGAAGTATGCCCATACGAGAATGAACACTACGATTACACCAAATAGCATTAATCTGCTTTTTTTAATGTTCTTTTGTTGTTGTTCTAACACTTTTTGACAATCTGCAGAGCAGACTCTTTCTTTCATTGGTATTGGGCTGCCGCATACTGGGCAATGTTTATGTGGTTCTACCATATTTCTCACCTTTTTTAATTTTTTGATTATTAATAAGTTTGATTTACTTAAATTTAATAAATTATAATTTTATTAAATGATTTTAATCAATCATATAAAAATTATATTCTATTATTTTAATATTGATTTAATATTATTTAAAAATTGTCTAAACTTAGATATTAAAGAATTTTCTTGTTGTTTCACTTACATTTTTGCCAAGCTCTTCACTATCCATACCTTTGTACTCAGCTATTGTATTTAGGATATGTGGCAAGTATTCAGGTTTGTTCTTGTTTGATTTTGGCTTTTTAGGGAAGTTTCTTGGAATCAGGAAAGGTGCATCAGTTTCTATCATCATCTTCTCAGGTGGAATCACTGTCACAGCTTCCTGCAAGGATTGACCTCTTCTCTCATCACAAATCCAGCCTGTCACTCCAATGGAACAGCCTAATTCAAGGTATTTTTCAGCTTCCTCTTTAGTTCCTGTAAAGCAATGGACGCAAGCCTTTTCACACATATTAGGGTATTTTTCAAGAATTTTAACTAAGTCTTCATGTGCTTCACGTTCATGCAAGAATAGGGGCATATCCAATTCATCTGCAAGTTTCACTTGCTCTTCAAACCATTTTCTTTGAACATCCTGTGGAGAATAGTTTCTGTTATAGTCAAGACCGCATTCTCCAATAGCCACTATACAGTCCTCTTTTGCAAATTCCCTTAAGGTTTCTATTGTGTTTTCATCACAGGTCTTTGCATCGTGAGGATGGACTCCAGCAGTTGAGAATAAAACTCCTTTAAATTGGTCTTGCTTTGCGAATTCAAGAGCAGTTTTGCTTGATTGGATATTGGTTCCAGTAATGATGAACTGGCTTACTCCAACATCATTTGCATTTTTTATGATCTCTTCTCTGTTTTTATCAAAGGATTTGTGCATTAAATTTAATCCTATATCAATTAATCCAGTCATTCAAATCACTTTAAATAAGAATTAATAAAAAAAATAAAGTTGTTTTGTTAGTTTTTAAGATAATTTTTTAGAAAAAAATATTAAAAAAAAGTAAAAATGTGTTATTTATTCAGAAATAACACGGGTCCCTATTTTTTCACCTTTAATAGCTCTAATTAGGTTTTGAGGTTCATTACCATTAGCTATTACGGTTTCTAAATTGGAACGCTTAATCATTTGAATTGCAGTTGTATCAATGAATTCATAAGTTCCTGCCTTAACATCATTTCCGCTGATGATTCCCATCATGTCAGAAGCAGTGATTTCTTCAATGAGTTCTGCATCATCGTATTTTTTAGGGTCTTTAGTGTATAATCCATCTACAGCGGTTAAGTTAACTAAAAGGTCTGCTTGAACATATTCTGCCAAGATTGCAGACACTGCATCGGTACTGTGTGCAGGTTCGGTTCCACCCATAACGATAATTTTTCCGCTTGCAGAAAATTCCAAAGCTTCCTGGAAGTTATGAGGAACTCTTTGATAAGCTGCATCGCCGAGTGCAAGCAATAACAATTTTGCATTGACTCTTGTAACTTCTATTCCAATATCATCACATTTTGCCTCTCCAGCACCGAGGTCCCTTACAACTCCAATGTATTCTCTTGCAGGTTTTCCACCACCTACAACAACAAATATTTCATGCTCTTCGCTTTGTTCCTTCAAGAGCTTTGCATATTCCTTAAATCTTTCAGCGTTGTAATCCTGTAATAATATTGATCCACCAATAGCAGCTACGATTCTCATAAGTTCACCTTTTAATTAAATGTTTTTAGTTTTTAGTTAGATTTAGTTTTTAGTTAGATTTAGTTTTTAGTTAGATTTA
>NZ_JAEDCO010000042.1 GCF_016294135.1 Methanobrevibacter ruminantium | reverse complement strand
TTTAGATACATCAATATCATTAAAGGAGACTCTGATTTAAAGAGAATGTTTTTAGAATTAAGCTCAATTAAACATTCTTTTAATGATTATGATAAAAAAATAGAGGATTTCAATATAAAATTAGACAACACATTAGAAAAGATCAGTGACATAGACAAATTTAAAAAAGACCTTAATGAACTTCTAAATGCAGACGAGTACATAGACACTGAAAGAAAAGATCAAATCATCTACAATTACAAATTAACTTATGACTACTTTGATAGGAGAGAAATTTTAGACTTGCCTCTTGGAGATAAACAATCCAAAGTAAATGATTTATTAAATAACTATAAAAATCTTAATTCCCTTGTAGAAAAACACAATAAGGAATTCAAGGAAAAGGAATTCATAAAATCATTAAGCAAATATGAGATTACAATAGATAAATTCAATGAAGAATTAGAGGAATTGAAGAGATCTGATGACTATATTGATGGAAGTGAAAAGAATAAAATACAATCCAAATATAAAGTTTCCCATGATTATTTGGATGAAAACATTTACTCCGTGTCTCTTGATTATCAATTGCAAAACAAAATCAACGATTTCTTAAATAAATACAAGAATCTAGATAATTTTATCCGAAATATTAACAATAACATTACTTTAAAAAGAAAAGAGGAAGAGATGAATAAGAACTTAAGCCAAGTAAAAGAGTTCAATAAAGATTTAGACGAGCTAATTAACTCACCATTCTATATAACTTGGAAGGATAAAGATGATTTGAAAGCAAAATATAAAAAGACTTATGATATCATTAATCAGGGAAAATCACAGGACAAACTTAGTTTAAAGCCAGAATTAAATGAATTTTTAAATGATTACAACTTATTAGACTTTATAATTGAAGATAGAAATGAAGAATTCGTTGAAAAAGAACTTGAAGAACACAGCGATTTATTTGATGATATTGAAAACTTTAATTTAAGCCCTAAAGAAGCAAATAATCCGGAAAGAACCAAAAAATCATTAGATGATAATCAAAGAAAAGCTGTTGTTACAAATGAATTAAGCAACCAAATCGTTGCAGGTGCAGGTTGTGGAAAAACATTGACTGTTCTTGGAAAAGTAAGATATCTTACTGAACGAAAAGGCATAAATCCTAATGAAATTCTTTGTTTATCCTATTCAAACAAGTCTGTAAATGATTTGAAGGAAAAATTGCCTGATGGAATTAACACTTATACATTCCATGGATTGGGAAGATCCATATTAAAAGCAAACGATAAGCCTGCAAGGCCTGATGAGCATGCTTTAACTAATTTTATAAGAATTTACTTCAAGGATAATGTCATTGAGAATGAAAAGCTATGTGAAAAGATTCTTGAATTCTATGCATACTACCTATATAATCTAATTGATGAAGATGAAGTTTCATCCCTTGGAGAATTATATGATATGGAAGAGGGAAGAGACTTTACTACACTTAGAGAACTTTATGGAGAAGATAAAGAGAAAGTTACATTAGACAACAAAACTGTAAAAAGCTTAGAGGAATTGGTTATTGCTAACTATTACTTTATGCATCAAATAGATTATGAATATGAACCTGTTTATAAAGTTATCAATAAAGATTACAATTCACAAAAACAGTACATCACTAATTTAATTTATAATGTTCCTTCAATTAACGAAATTCTTATAGAAGATTTAATCCTTAAATCTGATGAGAAATTTGAAGAATTAATCACTAAAAATCAGATTTTAAATGAATTATATGAAAACAATGATGAGTTTAAAGAATTAATCGGTTTAAAAGAAACATTATATGATGAAGAGGAGAATTATTTCAACGAAGTTATAGGATTAAAAGATTCAACAGATGATGAAGAAGAGAAAGAATCATTCACAGATAAATTAAAAGAATTTTTAGAAAACAACAATGAATTGATTCAAGAATTATCATTTAATTTCGATTATGAAAGAATACATGAAAAGGAAATTAAAGAGTTTCTAGACATTATAGGGCTAAAAGAATCAGAAATCTATAGGGAATATACACCGGATTTCTATTTGCCAGATTATGACATTTACCATGAACACTTTGGTGTAAACAGAAACTGTGAAGCCAAATTCATTGAAGGAGAAGAATCTAAAAAGTATACTGAAGGTATAAAATGGAAAAGAAGTTTGCATAAGGAAAAAGGAACTGAACTTCTTGAAACCTACTCTTATTATATGAGAGAAAACAGGTTGCTTCAAAGATTAGAAGAAAAACTAAAAGAAGAAGGCGTTGAAATTAAAGATATTGATTTTGGATATTTAGTTTCCAAAATAGCAGAACGTGATGAAGTAAATAAATTCAAAGACTTTATGAAATTGATTACCGGTTTTATTGAATTATTCAAAGGAAATAATTACTCTGTAGATAAATTTGAAGAATTTAGAAGACAAAATAACACAGAAGAAAATCAATTCACCAAAAAGAGAAATGAATTATTCTTGGACATTACTGAAGATGTATTCATTTCCTATGAAAACTATCTTAAAGATAATGAAAAAATTGATTTCAATGATATGATCAATCATGCAACAGCTTTAGTTGAAGATGGAAAGCTACATACAATATTCAGATACATTATTGTTGATGAATACCAAGACACATCATATACCCGGTATGACTTATTAAAAGCCATACAAAAAGCAGTATCTGCAAAAGTTACAGTTGTAGGGGATGACTGGCAGTCCATATATCGATTTAGCGGATGCGATGTAAGCTTATTCAAGGACTTCGATAAGTTCTTTGAGAATCCAGAAATAATGACAATTGACACCACCTACAGAAACAGCCAGGAATTGATTGATATCAGTGGAGAATTCGTTAAAAAGAACCCTCAACAAATCCAAAAATCCTTAAATTCCAAGAAAAAATCTGAAAAGGAATCTAAACCTGTAAAGATAGCATATTATAATAAGAAAAGTATTGAAGAAAAGATAAAAGTATTAGAATATGTAGTTAATGAAATTGCAAAAACTTCTAAAAAGATACTTATTTTAGGTAGAAATAACTTTGATATTGATTCCTATTTAAGAGATAAAGATAGAGCATCTCCATTTAGAGCTAAAGGAAGAACTCATGACGAAATTATCTATGATGGAAATGAGGATTTAAAAATAAGATACATTACAGTTCATGGTTCTAAAGGTCTAGAGGAAGATAATGTAATCTTGATTAACTTAGAAAATAAAGTATCTGGATTCCCTAATCAAAAAGTTGATGATCCAATATTAGATTTCGTTATCAGCGACAGCGACCAATTTGAGTATGGTGAAGAACGTAGATTATTCTATGTTGCTTTAACAAGAACTAAAAACAATGTTTATTTACTTGTTCCAGAATCAGATTCAGACAAATCTATTTTTGTTAAGGAATTAGAAGAGGATGAAGATAAATTAGACATCATAACTAAAGAAGACATATTTGGTGATGCTGAGGCAGTCAGTGAAAATCCTGAAGAATTCATGAAAGATAAAAAGGTTTATTCAATTAAAACCAAATTAAAATGCCCTGTTTGTAAAAATGGAGAAATCAGTTTAGTTATTTTGAATAGAGGAACTAATAAGACATTATTGAAATTCTTTGAATGTTCTCATGACAGATGTGAATGGGATGGAGGATTCTATAATTCAGATATTGAATTTTTAGATGAAATAGAGATTTGTCCAGATTGTGGATCTATCCTGCAGCCATTTGATGGTAAATTTGGACCATATTTAAGATGCAATAATCGGGAGTGCAATCACATTGAAAATATGGAAGGAGAAAAGCTAGAAAGATTTACTAAGTTACTGGACAAAATTAATGAAAATGCACCTAAAGAAATTTTAAAAACAGAATTAATATGTCCAAAATGTGGAGAAGGTCATGTTCAATTGGAAATAAATAAAGAAGATGATAAAAAGAGATATTTCAAATGTTCTAATGATTCCTGCAATTGGA
The DNA here is from genome assembly GCF_016294135.1 of Methanobrevibacter ruminantium. Lineage (NCBI taxonomy): Archaea > Methanobacteriati > Methanobacteriota > Methanobacteria > Methanobacteriales > Methanobacteriaceae > Methanobrevibacter > Methanobrevibacter ruminantium. The sequence goes on along the minus strand of NZ_JAEDCO010000042.1, from coordinate 8,619 downwards.
ATGGAGGAAAAACATCCATAGAAAAAGAAGATTTATATAAGGTTGAATTATGTCCAAGTTGTGATGGATTGCTTGTTCCTAGAAAAGCTAAAAGCGGAAATTATTTCAAAGGTTGCATAAACTTCCCTAAATGCAGAGAAACAAAACCAATGAATGACAAAGAAGAAAGTAGTCCAAAAAGCAATTATATTCCAAATGAAATCATTGAAACTAAATTAAAATGTCCAAAATGTGGAGATACAGTAATAGTTGAGATAAATAAAAAATTCGATGCAAAATACTTTAAATGTTTAAATAAAGGCTGTAATTGGAACGGTGGCAAATATAACCAAGACTTAGAATATTTAGAATATATTGAAAATTGCCCAAGTTGCGATGGAATATTATATCCTAAAAATAGTAAAAATGGACTATTTGTAGCTTGTTCCAAGTTCCCTAAATGTAGAGAATCTAAGCATTTCAATGCAAATAAAAATAAAGAACTTACTAAAAAGCAAAATAATTTCTCTAAAACATTTACAAAAAACATCTCATTAAAGGATAATGTAAAAAAAGAAAGTGAATTTGAAGAAATTAAAACCAAACTTCTTTGTCCAGAATGTAATAGTGGAATAGTGATGCTTCAAAGAAACAAAAAAACTAGAAGAGGAAAGTTTAAATGTTCCGAATGCAACTATGATGGTGGTGATTTTAATCAGGACATAGAAAAGTTAAGTACTTTAGAATATTGTACAAAAGATAATTGTAATGGATTAACCTACATGACTAAAGGTAAATTTGGAGAATTCAGAACATGCAGCAATTATTTTAAAACCAAGTGTGATGCAAATAGGAGTAAACAAAATCAAAGTAATTTAAATACACCCAAATCCAATTATTCAAATATTTCAAATCAAAACAAAAAAATTAGAAAATATGAAGCCATAGAAACTAAATTATATTGTCCAATCTGTGGCACAGGCAAAGTGACTTTGTTGAAAAATAAAGAAACAGGTAAAGGATTTTTCAAATGTTCTAATGACAATTGTAATTATGATGGAGGGCCATTTAATCAAGATCAAAAATTATTAGAAACATTGGCTTACTGTCCAGTTACAGGTTGTAATGGTTTGATATATACTAGAACTGGAAAATATGGGCCATTTAAATCATGCACCTATTATGTAAAAACTAAGTGCAATGCAGGAAGAAAATAAATAGTAAAGAGAGTGATGTGATGAGCAGTACTATAGATAGAAAAGAAAGAATTAATCGGCTAAAAAATTATGTTAATCAAATACCCATATCTGTCCCTTCAATAAAGTTTGAGTTAATTGAAAAAATTGAAAAGGGCAAATTAACATCTTCAAGTGACATAAATAATGAAATAGAAAAAATAGAAAACTACATGAGAAGCACGAAGAAATCCAGACCTTATGAAAAAATTAAAGAGAAAACTGAAAAGAACATTACCAAAAAATTCACTACATCAAAAGAAAAGGAAGAAAATATAATCCTCCAAATACAATCCACAAAAGATATAAAGGAAAAGGAAACTATAGATGATGAGGAAATCATTTATAAAATTTCAACAACAAATGATAAATCAGATGAAGAATCAATAAATAAATTCGTTTTTACTTTTGATACTCAAAAATTCAGTAAAAAAGAGCGATTTAATTACGATACTACTGAATCAGAAATTAGGGATATGGCATTAGAAAGAAAATTTAGATATGCTAAAATACATAATCTAAACATTTTCCATGCGCTTTATTCAGACATTTATTACTTATATGATTATATTCCTGGTCCAAGACGGAAGGAGTACAAAGAACAAGGAGTTAAATTAAGTAATAATGTGGAGGAATGCGTTAAATTGAATGAAGATTTAATCAAATATAAAAATCATAATAAATATGTAAAAAAGTTTACAGAACCTCTATTTGAATCAATTGAAAAAATTCATAATATTTATTTTAATGGCAAAGACGGTGCTGCTCTTCTTACAGTTCCCCCTTCTAGAAAAAATAAAACTCCCCAAACTAAAAAATCGATAGATCTTATTAAAAAATGGGAAGAAAATGGTCAAATTGAACTTGATTTTGAAATCCATAATTATTATGACCTATTGATTAGGCATAAATCTGTCCCATCATCTAAAGAAGGTGATAGAACCATTAAAAAACATAAAGATTCAATAAAATTTAATGAAGAAAAAGATGTATCTGATTCGAATATTGGATTTATCATTTTAGATGACATTACAACTTCTGGAAACAGCATGTATGCATGCAGAGATATTTTAATTGAAAACGGTATTGAAAATAAGGACATTATATCTCTTGCTATTGCTAGAACCGTAAATATTCATGAGGAATTAAAAAAATCAAATGAAGGAGCTATTATAAAAATTGAACCATATAGGGTAGAGAGGTGTTAAATATGGAAAAATTTAAGGAACTTCTTTTCTTAAGCAATATAAAAAGTCTTGGAAAAGTAAATATTAATAAAAAATTTTTAGATTTAGTAAAAAATTCAGAAAATTACACTGATTTAATCTCCAACAAGGTAATCATTTCCAAATACTCCAAAGAAAAAATAGTGGATGCAATTGCAAAGACAGAACATATATATGAAGAAGTGATAAACGATCCGGAAATAACTGTGATAACCCTATTCGATGATGAATATCCAGATAAATTAAATGATATGGGCAATAAGAGACCTATATTTTTATATGTGAAGGGAAATGTGGAAGCATTATCCAAACCTAATATGGCGGTTATTGGAACAAGAAAACCTTCCGAAATCAGCCAAATATTTGAAAAGGAAATGGTTAAGGCTGTTTTAGACAACTCAGAAAGAGCAATCGTAAGCGGACTTGCATTAGGCTGTGACAAGATAGCTCATGAAACAACTGTTATGGAAAATAAGGTTACAGTTGCCATTTTGCCAAGCGGTTTAAATAAGATTACACCCGCTTCACATAATGGGTTAGCTGAAAAAATCATTGAAAATGGTGGTTGTCTGGTTTCTGAGTATAGTCCAAATACAAAAGCCAAATCAGGCACTTTTATAGAAAGAGACAAAATTGTAGCAGCATTATCAGACATCAATGTTGTTATTCAATGTGGAGAAAAAAGCGGAACAATGCATACCGTAAATGCCACTATAGACTACAAAAATAGTGATAGCGATTATCATAGAGATTTATACATATATCTGCCAAATGAATTATCAAAAGAGAATTACATACAAGATAATCCTATTGGTGATTATAGTGGTAATGTTAAAATATTAAATGATGGGAATGGAACAAGAGTAAGTGATATTGGAGAGTTCTGTGAAGAGTTAACTATTTTAGATTCCAATCCAGTCATTAAAAAAAGTTCTAAAGTTAAATCTAAGAAAAAATCAAAGCAAACAACTTTATTTTAAATGTAAAAAATGATGAATTTTCATCATTTTTCTTTTTTTAATTATTCTTCACCAAAAGCATCATCAAGCATATATTCAAATATATTTAAAAGATCTTCTGTTGCTTCCATAAGCAAATCAATATCACTATGGCTTGATTTTCCTCTATGCACAATATTGCATCTAAGAGTATAATAATAATTAAGGCAATACTTTGGATTACTCAAATCAAATACGTTTTTAAATAAATTATCAGTATTATATATAGGCCTATAATGCTTTCCACCAGCATATATATTCAATGCTTTCCTAAAGACTTTCTCTTTAGATAACTCTTCACGACTTTCATGCTCCTTTTTTCTATAATACCTTAACTTACAGTACCTATCTATTGCAGACCATAGCAACATGTAATTCATCTGCAGATTGAAAAATCCCTTTTCCTTACGAAATATTCCTGATCCTAAATTTTCCTTAACTAATTGGATTCCTTCCTTAAATAGAGGGTCATTTTTTCCGCAGTAACACTTTCTATCAACTGGATCTTCAATATCATTGCTTCCATTTGACTGTTTTCTTCCAAATAGGACATTTACTTTTTCTGTCCCTATATCAATTGTGCCCCATTTGTATAAATTGCCGGATATGGCATCAATAATAGTTTTATAAGCTTCATCACCATCACTGAAATGGAATATATAACCACAGGTTTCTTCGAAATCCATCTCTTTAGAGAACAATATAGGAACTCCATCCCTATGCTTCATGGAATAATTTACACATGCTTCATTCTTTTCATAAATAAGGTCTTTTATCCTTGAATATGCTATCTCTCCAGGCTTAAGCACACCATATGCAAAAAAAGGCAAACTAATGTCATATGGTTTCCTTAATTTTTTGTAATTATCATTATCCCCCATCTTATCACCATTAATTTCTTATTAATTTTCTTAATTTAAATAGTTTTTTTATATGAAAAACCAAAAAGTATATATACTATTAAAAACTTAAATATAATGTTATAAGGATAACATCAAATCCTAATAACAAGCTTTAAAAAATTACACCAAAGCTTCTTTTAAAAACAACACGGAGATGATAACATGACCACTTTAAAATTAACTAGATTAAACGAACCAAACATTGAAAAACTTTACGAAATGAAATCAACCCTCAGAAACATCCTTGAAGAAGGAGATTTCGAAAATCTAAACACCATATTAGATTTTCAGGACAAGGACGGTAGCTTCAAGCTATTCTCCACTTACAGAATCCCTTCAGATGCAAGGGTTGACTTCTGCCATGAACCAACATACATCTGCTCATCCATTCTTATGAAATCATACTTAACAGGAGATTCTCAATTAAGACAAAAGATTGAAACTCCTCTAATCCGAGGATTGGAATGCTGCACTATGAGACACTTGAGAGGACATGGATTATATGGACTTGAAGGCCAAATGGAAGCTTTAAACATCTTCAAGAGAGGTGGGCTTCGAGAATTCATTGATCTTTATCCTGAACTCAACTCCAAATTCACTGAAATGATACTCAATATCATCAAGGAATTTGAAGCTCTTGAAAGAGAAGAGGATTTCAAAGGACCATGGGGAGAAGACTACAAGGACAAAATCCTTGAAATAAACAAATACTTCAATGCAAGGAAAGTGTTTGTTTACGGAACACTCATGACTGGAGAATCCAATCACCATTTCCTTGAAAACAGCACCTGCTTAGGCAAAGCTGCCATTGAAGGATATGACATGTATGATGTGGGAGGATGGTATCCTGCAATCATACCTGGAAATGCAAGAATCATTGGGGAACTTTACGAAGTTCATGAAAATGACATGACTTCAATAGACATGCTTGAAGGGGAAGGAAGCCTTTACATCCGCAAATGCAGGGAAACTACTAGCAAGGAATTGGCTTACATCTATGAATATGCTCAAGACACTGAAGGACTTGAAAAAATAGATTCATGGAAGGAATACATCTGGTATGTATCCTATGGAAGCAACATGCTAGAAGAAAGATTCCTTTGCTACATCGAAGGAGGATGCTTTGAAGGCAGTTCCTCATATAGAGACCCTTGCGAAGATCCTACAAGACCTCTTGAAAAAAGAGCCATTGACATCCCATACGACATGTACTTTGGAAATTATTCCACTTCATGGGAGGGATGTGGAGTGTCCTTTTTGGATACAACCAAAGATGGCCATGCTTTAGGAGTTGCATATCTCATCACCAGAGAGCAATTCGAGCATGTAGCTGCTGAAGAGAATGGCGGTCGCAGCCCAGGATACGGCAATTGGTATGAGGATATCATATCACTTGGAGAAATGGACGGATTTGAAATGCTTACAATAAGCAATGACGAATTACGCCCATACAACGAACCTTGCGAGGAATACTTGAACACTCTTAAAAGGGGAATCAGGGAAAACTGGAGCGAAATGTCTGAGGAAGACATTGAAAACTACCTTGATAGTTGCATTAGGGGATAAATCTATTCCTTTAACAACTATTTACTCTTTTTTATTTGTTTACCTAAGAATAAGATTATTTTTTCAAATAATGTAAACACTTCTTTTTTATAGATATTAAAAGTATCAAAAACACATTACATAATGCAAAAAAGATACAAAACAAAAAGTATCAAAAACACATTACATAATGCAAAAAAGATACAAAACAAAAGTATGCCTAAGGTGGCATACACTAGAGAGGATGGAGCAAAAGATATTCCATTAGATGCTAAGATAAAAAAACCAAAAAACTTTAAACAACAAACTTTTTACAATAAAAAAATTCATTAAAAGCACCCCATTAAAAAAGTCTAATTTTGTCTAAAAATAATCAGGAATTTTAAAAAACATTCATCAATTAAATGGCTCAGTGAATTTTTATTTTATAGACTTAATAAACTTAAAAAAAAAACACCATATTTTCTTATTTTTGTTTAATTTTTAATCAAGAAAAATAAAAAATATTAAAAATGATTCAAAAATCAGTTTTAAATATTTAAAAAGGGATAGGAAAACATGACATGGCTAAAAGCAAAACTTAAAATAGGGTTTGTGATGCAAATGACACACCATATCATATATAGATGCGAAAAGTGCAATTCCAAACTGATAAGCTTGAATCTGTTTTTTATCTGAACTCGAAAAATGAAGTTAAAGTGGCAAGCAGTGCCACTTTAGCAATGGAAGAAAGCAAATCCTCAGCCCTTACGGGAATCATCAAGGAGACATTCTGCACAAACTGCAATAGGAACATCCAGGTTTTTGAAATTGACATGAAGAACTGTCTATACAACTGCCAAGATGCAATAAAGATACTGAAAAGCAGCTTGATTGATAAGCGCAAATTCATAGAAGAGAAATACGGCAGATCATTGAAGCTGCATGAGATTATCAAAAAAAGGAGATCAGTTTTGGAAATATACTATTTTCTATTGGAAAACGAAAGGTATTTCAAGGACCTGATCAATAATTTCACTACTGACTATGAGCTTTTGGAAGACAAGAACCATATCATGCTTGAATACCTGAAACACCTAATCAACACCTTCAAGAAAACGGAATGTGTGATAAGCATCAAAGATGAAGATTTCTACATAAACTTCAATGAGCGCAAAACAAGATTGAATTCATGCCCAAATTGCCTAAAGGGAATTAGCTTTATCGATGAGGATGAGATATGCCCACTATGCGGCAACAAACTATTTATAGACAAGGTAATTTACATTGATTAAGGATTCAAGTCATCAAAGACCATGAATAAAATCCCTAAAAGAAAATTAAGGAATCAAATCATCAAAGACCATGAATAAATCCCTAAAAGAAAATTAAGGAATCGAATCATCAAAGACAATGGAGAATATTCTAAAAGGGATCAGATATTCACCTATATATTAATGGACCATATATTGTTCTAACAAGCATCATTGCAGATTAAACTTTGTTTTATGAAATCATGAAAAGTCTAAATAATTTTCAGCTGATTTCATATAATGAGACCATTCTATTTTTAATGAATCGTAATATCTATAAAACTAATCATAATTTCTATTTCTGTTCAAAAATCAACTAAAAATCATAAGGATTTTAAATATTGTTCAAAACTCATATTTATAAGACTTGAAGAAATTATATTCTACCACCCCCTAGAAAGAATTATTCATTAACAAAGATTTGATGTGAGATAAATGAGAGAAGACGATTATGCCACAGAACTTATCAAAGAGAAAGAGAAAAAGGATGCTGTTGGAGCAGCAACCCTTGAGGAAGAGGAACTGACTTTGACGAATAAGATCATAGTTGCAATAGGATACATATTATCAATAATGCTCCCAGTAGGGGGATTGGTCTATGGAATCATATTGCTGATGTTCAAGAGGGAACCTCCAATATACCGAAAGCATGCTCCATATATCATAATAATTTCAATAATCCTGTGTTTCATAATTGCATTAATTGAAATGATATACTATCACATAATTTAAGAGAAATACATTAAGTGAAAAGATATGCTATAACATAATTTAAGAGAAATACATTAAGTGAAATTACATGCTATCACACGATTATATGGAATAAAACAAGTGAAATAACATACTACAACACCCATTTAGGGAATAAAAAATCAAAAGCTGTTAAATATGTTAAAGAAATCCATCGTAATACTATTCATTGTAGCGGTCATATTGACTCTATCATATCTTTATCCTTCAACCAATTTGGAAACTGAAATAACCTGCTATGGACACAGCGCAAGTTCCAATGGGGAATATATGACTGTCTATCTGCTTCATAAAGATAACTCTAAGTTGACTCCAGAGAGTTTCAGGTATGTTCCACTAAATGATATGCCACTTTCCATCAATATAACCGATGATGAAAACAGGACAAAATCCTATAGCATGACAACAAATGCAAAGGGTCAGGCAAGAGTAATGTCCCTTGAAAAAAGGAACTATCACGTTTCAGTGATGTTTGAGGGAAAATACAATTACAAACCCTCCAGATGGGAAGGGGATGTTGATTTGAAAAACTCAAGCTCCAGCTATAGGCATGAATACTTTGACTTAAATTCATGATAGTTCAGAGTTTTCTTTAAAAAATAGATAAAAAAGAAAATAAAAAAATAAATAAGCAAGCCTTATTAATATTACGATTAAAAAAAAAAAAAAAAAAAAAAAAAAAAAAAAAGCAA
>NZ_JAEDCO010000041.1 GCF_016294135.1 Methanobrevibacter ruminantium | reverse complement strand
ACACGAAATCGCACCCCTAAAACACCAGGAAATAGAAACCATATGACCTAAAGCTACACCCCCTAAAACACCAGGAAATAGAAACCATATGACCTAAAGCTGTACCCCCTAAAACACCAGGAAATAGAAACCATATGACCTAAAGCCGCATCCCATAAACCTTTATAAAATATTTAATTCATAGAAATAATATAATTTATTTATTAATAAAGATAAGCAAAGGCAGTTTGTTTAAAAATTTATTGAAAACTTAATTGATATCTGAAAAAGCTAAAAAAACTAGTTTTTATTGCATTCAAATTGTTTGTTGGACATAAAATAAAAAAAAGGGATTTAATGGATTGATAATTCAGGGATTCCAATAGCTAAAAATATGCAAAATGTATAATTCAAAACCCTGAAAATGAAAGAATGCAATTTCTTATCATATCCAAATATATAATAACAAAACTTTCATGACCATATCTGATTCCCACTTCAACACCATATTGCCAGAATGTGAGCATAAATGTTTTAATGCAAAAAAAACAGATTAATCCAAGCAAAATAAACAATGTCCAAGAAAGCAATCCGATTTTAAAATAATGTTCATAAAAAATAAAACCTTCCAAGTTTACATTAATTTAAAATAATTATATTCAATAGAAATATTAATATTTTTAATTTTGTTTAAAAATTTTAATTAAAATAATAATAATTTAAAAAATGTTCAAAAATAACTTTTATATGATTAAATATCCTACAATTAATTAAGAAATGATATTTTTTAATTAGAAGAAAAGATGTGAGAAAAATGAGCAATGACGAAAAAATCGAAGAGGAAATCGAAAGCACTGAAAACAATGAAAACCAAGAGGAAACAATTAATGCCGAAATCATAAATGAAGATGAAATAAAATTGGATGATGAAACATTTTTCAAAAGCGATAATATAGAGGCAAAATCAGAAAAGACAAGCAATGGAAATAAGATCATAATAATCATAGGGTATGTATTTGCTCTGCTCATTCCATTGATTGGTTTTATATATGGAATTATATTGGCTATCGTTAACAAGCCACCTTCATATAGGGAACATGGTATATACATTATACTCGTTTCAGTAATAATGTGGGTAATCTATTTCCTATTAAATTTCGCTGTAATTCCATAGATTAGCCCATAAAGCTTTAATTTCATTTTTCTAATTTTTTTATTTATTTTCATTTATTTTATTTTAGGATTTAGGAAAGATTTTCATCCCATAAATTTATTCATCTTAAATTTTTGTATTCATTAAGAGGAATATTCATCCAATGACTTAATTCATCTTAATTTTTACAAGACATTAAGAGGAATATTCATCCAATGACTTAATTCATCTTAATTTTATTTCAGGATTCATAAAAATTTCTTCAATGACATCTTAAGGTATCATCTACCATTTTCAAACTAACTATCTAACAGGCGGTGATTTTATGACTCATTACACTAAATATAAATGCAAGAAATGTGATTCAACATTCGTCAACTATGACCAATTTTTTTATTTAGATCCAAAAACCAATGAAATCAATATAGAAAATAGGGTTTTGATGGCAATTGAAGAAAGTGAATCTTCACCTTTAGTGGGCAATATAATAGAAACCTATTGTGGAAACTGCAATAAAAAGGTAATAATTTATGAAATCAATCCATTTGAATCAAGATATGGTGCTTGTTCATCAATTAAAACACTGAAGGATAGCCTAAATAGGCAATACGAGTTTATCCGAGAAAAATATGAAAAGGCAGTTGAATTGAATAAAATCATTGAGAATAGGATGGAAATTGAGGTTTATGACTTTATTCTGGAAAATGAAAAATACTTTAGGGAATTGCTTGAGGAATTGATTGATTCCAATGGGAAGTTTGAGAATCTGAAGTCAAAGTTCAATAAGATAATCCCTTATCTTGAATATTTCATTGGCACATACATAAACAGCATTACAATCATCAGCATCATATATGGAAGCTATTTCTATACTTTGAATGATGAGAGATTCAAAAGGGACATTTGCCCCAATTGCCAAAATGAGATCTCATACATTACTGAAGATGAGATATGCCCTATTTGCGGTGGAGAGTTGAAAATCGAAGATAAGATTTATATCGATTGAATTCTCCATATTTTTTTATTTATTTTAATATTGTTTTTTTAAAAAAAAACTAATCTACTTTTTAATAATTTTAATATTGTTTTTTTAAAAAAAAACTAATCTACTTTTAAATGACTTTAATATTGTTTTTTTTAAAAAAAAAACTAATCTGCTTTTTAATAATTTTAATATTGCTTTCTTTAAAAAAATAAGATTTCCTTAAAACATAAAGAAAAAAAAACTAGTTTTTAAGTTAATATATTCAATAAAAATGGAATATTTTAAAAAAAACAAATCACTCATAAAAATTAATTATGATGTCTAGGAAATTGTTAAAATAATTCTCAAGAGGACCTAACTTATGGGAAAACCTCTTGAATCCTTTAATTTCCTCACAATCAAATGCCCTTAAGAGAACAATAATAGCAACGTATATTATTGGACAGATGATCAATCCTAAGATTAATCCTAAACTATCATTAGGCAATAGAAGTGAAGGAATTATCATTATCAATGATGCAACCAATACCTTGAATAGAAATTTATATGGATGCTTGGTTTTTGTAAGATTGAACTGTATCAGAAACATTGGAACAGTCATGGCAAATGAAGCGATTGAAGTTGCTAATGCAGCTCCAACTAGGCCATATTGAGGAATCAAATGCCATCCTAGAATGAATGTGACGAAACATCAGAATATCAATAGGTACAACGGGATTTTTGGATTGCCAATCCCTTGAACAATGCTAGCGGAAATTGAATATATGGAATAGAATGCCATGCCAAGCACCAAAATGGACAATGCGCTAAAACCATTCATATATTCAGGATGAGCAAAAAACAATAATCCCAATATTTCCCTAGAGAATATGGCAATTCCCAAAGACATTGGGACAATGAAAAATAGCCCATACTTGTAGGATTCTTCAACATATCTTTGAAGCAAAAAGCTGTTATTGATTGCAAAGGCTTCTGAAGCTGCAGGTAAAATTGATGTGGCAATGGAACTGGAAATGATTAAGGGCAACCTAGCAATCGGATCAGCTACACCAAAATAACCTATAACTCCAGTTGTTAGGAATACTCCCATAAGGAAAGTGCAGATGCTATAAATCCCCATTTCAGCCAGTCCTGTGATTGAAACTGGAATGGCAAATGTAACCAACTTTCTAGCCAAATCCAACTCCTCCTTAAATGATAATTCAAAATTCTCATTAGGCCTAGGCAAATACTTGCCCATATACATCTTAAATATATAAATGGCTGAAATCGATGAAACTGCAAACCCAAACACTGAACCTAAAACGGCCCCAAAAGCAGATAATCCTATCAGAACAAAACCAGTGGTAGCTAGAATCATCACTATTTGCTCAATGGCACGAGTATAGAATATATACTCCATTTTATATACCCTTGAAATGCCCCTCTAAATCCTCCGACGATTACACTGAATGGGGTTATCAAACCAACCGCCTGCAAAGGAAGCAAGGCAATAGGTTTTCTGTAGAATTCATAAGCCAGCCATGGGGCTACAAAGACAATCATGACAAATCCAAAGAACAGCCCTAATAATACCATAATCTTTAAAGCCATGAAAACGGTTTGCCTAGCCAAATCCTCTTCATTTAAGCTGTTATACTCTGAAATATATTTTGCAATTGCCTGAGGCAAACCTCCTGCAGATAGAATTTGAAATATGCCTTGAAGAGGAGTTGTTAATGTGAATATGCCATTTGCAGAAGGCCCCAATAGGGAAGCCATCAAATATTTGTATATGTACCCTCCGACACGAAAAATAACATTCCCCAGAAGTATCAAGGCACTGTTCTTAACTAGTTTAGAGCTCATCATACCACTCAAAAAGCTGAAATCACAAACAATGTTCATTAGACAATGAAAATAATATAATCACTAATTGAAATCACAAACAATGTTCATTAGACAATGAAAATAATATAATCACTAATTGAAATCACAAACAATGTTCATTAGACAATGAAAATATTATGACACTTAATTGTTCAAACTGACTATATGCTCATTGACAATTGGAATTGAAAGCTCATATGAATCCTCATCTTTAGACTTGGAAAATTGGAAATCCAGGGAATTCAAGATCTCCTCAACTAACTTGATGTTAAAGTTTCCCTTGTTTCCAGATGAATTCTCCTTTGTGAATTTCAAATAGGCATTTTTCCTTTTCTTTCTTAAGCTGATTGAAATCTCATCACCAGCAAAAATGTTATATGCAAACTCATAGATGATAATTCCAAGAAATGCTAAAGAGCCTATATTGATATGGACATCATCCAAATCTGTTTTATAACTCAGATTTAAGCTTTTGTCGTTAGAGAGATAATTCAAGCATTCCTCAATGTAATCCTTTACGCTTATGTTCAATAAGTCGAAGTCCCTATCAATATACTGATGGATTAAGAGCAGAACATTGATTCTCCTTTTGAAATTCTCAAGAATAATCTTTTTATCCAATCCTGACTTTAAACTGTAATCCATTATCCTTATAAACAAATATAAAAGGTCCTTTATAAATACATGGGAGTCATTCAATAATTTCTCTTCAGACTTTTGGGTTTTTTCCAGCTTCCGATTCACTTCTGTAATCTTGCTTAAGAGAACATCCAATTGGGTTAAGTTATCCTTCAGCATATTTTCATTGAGAATCCTATCGGTATTGTCCTTTAAAAATCCGATATAATCCAGATTCTCACCATTTTCATTGAATTCCCCTTCAATAATGAAATTAATGTATTTTTCCCTATTCCTTTCACTGATGATCCTGATGTTTGTATTGATTGTGTCATAGTTTTTGGAAAAATTGCTAAGCTCTGATTTGAAATCTTTAATATCCAAATCTGATATATACTTTATAAAATCAATCCTGCTGAGATTATCAAAATCATCACTGGACTCTCCTTCAAATCCACTGCCAATTGAACCAACACCAAAATCATCACTGGACTGTCCTTCAAATCCACTGCCAGATGAATCATCACTTAATCCATCACTGGTATAAACTGTAAATACACTTAAATCATCATTGAGGGAATCACTGATTTCCAAATCCTCATCCAAATCATTGGAATCCATGCTATGGCTCAAATCATCAGGATTCAAATCGAGAATGTTGAATATTCCTTTTGAATATACAGTGAATTGGTTCAATTTATTCAATATGTCCTTATCGTTATCTCGGACTTTAGATAAATCATCACCAATATCATTATTTAGAAACCGTTCCTTTTCCAGATTTTTTACATTGCTGCTTAAGATATTCTCTTCAAGGAACCCTCCCTCAAGATGTTCCTCATAATTTTCAATATGATGAGTCTTGCTTTTTGAATGTTTCATGTAAAAGCCGGCAATATCATTTTCCGTTTGAACCAAATCCAGAGTATCCCTTAATAGGTAGGCTTCCATCTCATGATCCTTCTCTTCAGTGATTTCATTGAAGAACATTTTTACAGCAGGATTGTAGTTATGGCTTGAAGGGGATGCAAATGCCCTAAGCCACCGGATTCTGTCTTTGGAATCCCTAAATGAAAATTCAAATGTTTCAAAGAGTGACTTTCTGTTTAGGAGATTGTTTAAGATCATGTCCAAATCATCATGGCCAATTCCAACCAGGTCAAGATTTCCAAAATCGTAGAACCCCAATATCTCATTCTCCTCAATGTCAAAATAATCCAGGAACTTGGAATTTACCTTCAAGACTTCATTTCCTTCTATCAGAATATATGGTCTTTCGGATTTATTGAAAAACTCCTCTCCTGCAAAATACAGCAAGTCCAAATCCTCTTCCAAATATGATAAATGAAAAAGCTTATCCCCAAATAGGAATAGCTTATGCCTATAAATGGATATTAAAATGTCATCTATGTACTTGACTTCCCTGAATTCAAATGGTTGTCCTGTTTCAGCCACTTTAATGAATAATCTTAACAAGTTGTTTTCTTTAATGAAAGGGAATAATTTTGAAAAGTATCTACCCACTATATTCTTATAAGACAATGTAAAGTCATGGTCATTCGCATATATTGAATTGATCAGGTCTATGTAATTTTGTGAAATGAATTCAACAACGAAGTCCTTGCTGTTTTTGCAGAACTTAAGAATTATCAAATCCTGATTCAACTTGTCAAAAATCTTGAAGTTTTCATCATATTCAACTGACATGAACCTAGGAGAATTTGAAAACAATTCATATTTCCCCATATCTTTTATTTCCTTTAAAATATTGTTTTCCATATCCTGTATAACAATTTTCATGATGAATCCCCCCTACTGTCTGATAAGTCATTACCTTTCACTCTGGACTCCTTATCATTAAATCCAGTGCTCTTGGATAATGCATTCTCATCGTTTTTACTGCTGTTTTCAAACAATATCCTTAATTCAGTGACCTTCTCATCGCTATCAATTGAAAGGTCATACATATTGCTGTCGATTTCCCTGAAAAATTCAAGAACTTTCAAGTATTGCAAATCAATCCTTTCATAGTTGAATGCCTTGATGGAAATCCTTATTGAATCATCCTCCAAGTATCCCTCAATGTCAAGCCTTTCAATATCAGTTTCCTCCATCTTTAGAATATTGATGAAAAATTCACATAAAATCAAGTATATCAAGTCTATTTCATCCCTATAGAATAGGATATCTCCCTCAATATTGCAGTTGACTATGCTTGACTTGAAAAGCTTGGAATAATAGTCATTGATAAAAATATTCATAAAATCCCTTAAACTTAGCTGCTCATAGTACTCACTGCTCTGGGAAATGACATTGCCCCTACAGAGTATCTCTATCCTTTTCTTGAACATCCTATAATAACTGTCTGATATTTTAGGGTTTGAATCAAGATAGGTCCCTAGAAGATAGAGGAATATCTTTAAATTGAGATTGAACTTATTGTAAATATATTCAAGGACCAGTGACTTGTTTTCCAGTTCCTCTTCTAGAATCTTTCTTGATTGCTGCAATTCCCCATACAGCTTTTCATATTCCCTAAGTTGATAGTTCAACTCATTCTTTAGGGATTCCTCATAGCTTATATCCTGTACAAATCCTGTAAGCGTCAATGGGTCTTCCCCATAGAGAATGAATTCGCAATTTATGAATTTTATGTTGCCTTTTCTTGTCTTGATCCTGAAGTTCAAGTTAAGCTTAGAGGATTCATCCTTCTGACTATTGATTTCATCATATAAGCTGGCTAAGTCTGTTTTAATGATGAAATCCTTAATAATGTCAAAAAACTCCCCTATACAATTCGTGATTGCAGGAAATTCCAGCTCATTTGGAGGGATTTCAAAAATCGAGAATATTTCATTTGACCAATATATCCTCCCATCCTTAACTTGGCATACAGCAAGTTTTCCTAACTTTAAGATGATCTCATTTTTCCGATTTAAATCTGCAAATTCCTTCTTCAGCCTTTTTTCCTTTGTTTGGTCTATGAAAATCACTTCAATTGCAGGCTGATTATTGAAAGAGGTCGGATAAATGAACTCTCTAAGATGTCTTATTTCTCCATTGAAATTGAATTTTAGATTGTCCTGGAAGAAAAACAGTCTGCGATTCAAGATATCGTCAAGGATATACTTCAATTCTTCAACGCTTGCAAATTCTCTGGAGATTATATTCCTATTGAAGATTTCCAGTTCATTGATGCTTGATTCATCGACATCATTCATCCTGCAGAAGGTCCGATTTCCGTAAACCCATTTATTGGCTTGGATAATTCCCACACTTAAGTTCGAGTTTTCTATAGTTTCCTTATTTGATTTATTCAGAATATCCAGATCATCGGAATTGGTGATCTTAAAATAAAGCTTATCATTGAATCTGAAAAACTTATATACCCTTGAGCTGACCATTATGTTTTCAACATAACGAAGAATCTTAAATTCCACATCCTGATTATTGGCATATGAATCAAACAGCAAATCCTTGACATTGAAATCATTGAGAAAATCCAAGGATTCAAATAAGTATGCCCCTTTGACTTCATCCAAATCAATGTTAAAGTAATCCAACAAAGGCTTATTTAAAAAACAGATTAAAAAATCGTTGAGATTCATGTCTGGAGCTAAAACTCCTAAAGAAAAGTCCAATTCATCAAAGAAGGAAGGATTGAATTCTATTTTTCTCCTTTTCTTTTTGAATGAAAAATTATTAAAAGGATAATCTTTAATGTATGTCTGCTTGCTGATTACGTTTCCTTCCATATCCTCTATAATTGTAGTTAACATTTTATCACCTATATTTTTGAATTTAAATAGAATCTAATAATCTAAAGCCATTTAATTATTCAAATATTTTAAGATGACTATTAATCTACCTAACCCATCTAATCCTAATGGAAGATACAAATATTAACACAATCAAATCCTTAAAAAAAAAATAATACCTATTTAATCTTTTTTGATTAAGATAAAAAATATCTTAATGTTGGTTATATATAATTAACCTTCAAGGTATAAATAGTTATTTATTGAATTCTAATATGCAATATTCCTGAAACATTACATTAAATGATATGATAAGCTATCATTTCACTAATCTTTTATTGCCTGAAACATTTCCCTTAAATGATATGATAACCTATAATTTCACTAATGCTTTATTCCCCAAAGAATATAGGATTTAAAAAAATGATCTTTTAAGGATTTTAAGGGACCCCTAAGTTGGGAAAAAACATATGGAAAGTGGAATATAATTAAATAAATTAAAATCAGCTATTTTTGACATATAATTATAAATATGCTTTTTTAGTTAAGAAAATAATATTTTGATGTTATTTTCTTCTGAAAAGCTTTAAAAATAATTTTTAAATTTTCCATTTAATAAATTTAAAAATATTATCATTTTGATAATGTTATTTAAATAAAATTGAACATTGTTTAATAAATCTATAAATTTTAAGAAAAATTATTAAATTGTTATTTTATTTAATAGTTATCTTTATAAATAAAAAAAATATAAGTTAAAATGTAAATTATTATTTACCATTAAACTATAAGTTAATTTTTAAAATTCTTTGTATCCATAAAATACATTAAATATTTTAAGCAGAAATTTATAGTTTTTTTTAGTCTATTGGTTAGCCACTTTTTTTAAATTTAACCCCGTTACGTTAGATAGAAAAACGGATACCAATAGATGCCAATATTCTCGCTTTATGATTTAAAGAATGAGAATAACCTATGGATAAGATTTATAGCAATCCTATAAATCAAATTTATAGGCATAAATGGATTTGATTAATATTAACTAACTTTTCAATTAATGAAGATGAAAGATGCAAATACTTAAATCTTATATATAATACCTATTTTACAATAACAAACAAGTTAATATTTATTGAATCCATTATTGGAGTTTTAAATATGAAAAAAAAGATAATAGTTATCTTATTGATCTTTTCATTATTTTTAACTATTTCTTCTGTATCTGCATTGGAAATTAATGAAAATCATGATAAAGTTGATAATAAGAATATTGACAATAATAATATTATAATAGATGATTCACAAGTTGAAGATAATACTACTCATTATCAAAATAATGAAGATGGGACAGTATTAAATTCAAAAAATGAAAATAATCTTAAAGATTCCAATGAAAAAGATTCTTTCAAAGACTTGGATAATTTAATTAATTCCAATACTGATGGAATCATAAATATTGATGTTGATTATTTTTTCAATCCTGATACTGATTCAGACTTTACAAATGGAATAACCATTAATAGAAGTTTAATAATTAATGGAAATAACCATACCATTGATGCAGATAATAGTGCACGTATATTCAATGTAATTTCAAATGTTTCATTAAGCATTAATAACTTGAATTTTTATAATGGCTACAGTAAAGAAGGTTCATCAATTTTATCAAGAGGTGAAATTTCAATAAATAATTCCTCATTCATTAATTTTACTTCCAACAGCAGTGGTGGTGCAATATACACATATGAAGACATAATAGTTAACAACTCCTATTTTAACCTAAATAAAGTATTATCCTCAAAAGCTGCTAATTTATATGGAGGATCAATATATTCAAGGAAAAATGTTTTTGTATATAATTCTATATTTGAAAATTCAGAAGCTAAATCTGGTGGAGCAATATATGGTTTAAAAGAAGTAACTGTTTATGATTCCACCTTTAGAAATAATACTGGATATTCTGAATATCCAGATGGTGGTGGGGCTATTTATGCACCTAATGTAACTGTTAGAAATAGTTTCTTTGAATTCAATGAAGGAATTTATGGAGGAGCTATAAGTGCAAGAAACATTGATGCTAAAAATTCTGTCTTTACTAACAATACAGGAGGAAAAATAGGCGGCGCATTAAAATCTTCTAACACTGCAATTAATAATTGCAGTTTTATAGATAATAATGCAAAATTTGGAGGAGCGGTACATTCAAGTAACAATACAAATATTAATAACTCAAAATTTATTAATAATTCTGTAAATTATGGTGGTGGAGCCCTCAATATTGAAGGGCCAAATAGTCTTGTTAATAATTCCATTTTTACTGATAATTACGCTTTTTCATATGCAGGCGCAATACTAAGTAACAATATTACTGTCATGAACTCTAATTTCACTAATAACTCTGCTGAAGCTTATGGTGGAGCAATATTAGCTGCAAACATAAGTTCTTACAATAATAATTTTGTCAAAAATAATGCCAAAAATGGTACCAATGTATTTGCAATATCAAATAGTAATTTAGGCAATTCAAGTAACGAATGCATATTATTAAACATACTGGAAACCATTAATGCACATTATGGTGGAGAAATTGTTTTCTCTACAGGCGAACCGGGATTCTGTTCTGAATCCAAAGCATTCCCTCCACTCAGAGGCTATGTAATAAATGATATGACTGCTGTAAGGAATTCAAGAACCGGTGAAAATGTATTTGAATATGTTAAAATATTAATCTATGAATATTACTTCAATCAAAGCGTTTTCGAACCTTATGATATGTTTCAATTTATTTGGGCATTTACAGATGGGAATTATACTAATTATGGAAACATATACCCTCCTATCCAGCATGTAATAGATTTATATGATGCAGGCTTTAGGATTCCTACTCATAATGCCAGCAAAATCCTAGATAATGGAACAATAGTTTCATTTAATTTTAAGTATTTCTTAGCACCAAATAGTTATCAGAATGCCGTAATATTTAATCTAACATATGAAGAGATTAATCAAACTGTAGAAAAAGAAACATTAAACCCACAAGTATTGATTGGTAGCCCAGTGGAATTTCGCATAACTCTAACAAACAATGGATATGACATTATTAATTTTCCATATATAATCGATGAAGATTATAGCAGCGGATTAGATTTTATTGGTTGGAGAATAGAAAATGGAAATTGGACAAAAGAGAACAATAAGTACATATTGAATGAACAATTGAATCGAATCCAAATGAATCAAGAAGTCTGATTCTAATTTTTAACACTACTAAAAATGGAACATTAGTTAACAATGTAAGCTCTGGATACAATAACATAAATATTTCCAACAGCAGCAATAAGACTATTGTTTTCAATCCAAACATGACAATCCAAAAAATTTCCAACAATAAAATAGTTACAATAGGAGAAACAGTAAGGTTTACAATCATTTTAACAAATACAGGTGACTGTAACTTAACTGGAGTCTACATAAAGGACAATGAATATTCCAATGGATTGGTTTATTTATCCTATATCGATAAAAATAATGAATGGACATTTGATGGAATAGACACTTGGACATATAAGGGAATATTGCAACCTGGAGAATCCATAAGTCTAGATATTCTATTTAGAGTTATTACTGCAGGAGTCAAGAATAATACTGCTATAGCAGGTCATAACATAACCAATGACACAGTTAATAGTACTAATACCACTAAAGTAATTGTACCAAATGAACCTGATAGCAATAAGACTACTAAAAAGATTCCAAAAATAGACAGAAATGTCAGCTTAAAAACAGGAAATCCAATTTTAGTTTTATTGATCTGTTTAATGTCATTGATATTGATTCCTATAAGAAATAGAAAATAAAATTTAATTTAAAATTTATGTGAATATGGTTTGAAAGCTTTCATGAAAAATATGTGGATGCTGAAAAACCAAAATCACATAAATAACTTTTTTTTAAATAATAACCATTAAAAATAAATAAAAAAAATAATATGGATTATAATGCCCTTAATTTTTTAAAATAATCACATTTAAAAATAAAAATTAATATGATTTATAATAAATATTAAACAATATTCAATATTTTAAATGAAAAATAAATAAAAATACATAATTTTTTCTTGATTTATAATATGAATTTTTTTGATTTTCAATATATTAAATGAATCTAATATAACTGAATATTATTCAATTTTTTACAATAAATACTAAAATTTTATAAAATTGTTTATTAGATAAATATTTGTATTAAAAA
>NZ_JAEDCO010000040.1 GCF_016294135.1 Methanobrevibacter ruminantium | reverse complement strand
GCTCAACTAATTTGGTCCCGCACTTTATGCAGAACTTTTGATCTTTTTCTATTAGTTTGGCACCGCAGTTGAAACAGTAGTTCATGATTTATCCACTTTTTCATTAGTTAAATGTTTTTTTAATTTAGAAATTAATAAAGTTTTGTATTGTTATCTCTTTTAATAAATAATTTTATATATTAACATTTATTTTGATTATAAATAGTTATCTATGATTTATTTTTAATTTAAAAGCTATTAGTTGCTTATTTTTTAAAAATATTTATATAATTTTATTTACATAATAATTTTATACTTCACCATAAAAAAAGTCAATTTCTTACTTGTACTAAAAACAAGACCTATAAATATTTTTTTAGCTTATGAAAGATTATCGTGTTTTTAGAAAAATTGTAAATAAAATGGGAAATTTGTAAAATAAGATTGTTGAAAGTAGTTCAGTAAATTTTTAAAAAGTAGTTCGGTTAGATATCATAGTAAATAAAATTTTTATATTATAAAGTCTTTAAACTTCAATTAAAGACATATAATTATTTAATTTTTTAGTTTTTTAAATAATAATTTTTTATATATGCTCTACCTTCCTCTTGGAGCATTTATATGGCTTTTTCTTTTTTTAATGATATTAATTTCCTAATTTTTCAAAATAAATCTCTCAATAAGCTTAAATCTTTTCTTTAAGTTAAAAATTTTTCAAATGATAGAAAATATTATATTGCTGTTTCTAAATAAATATCTATATTATTATATTTTAATTTATAAAGTTCTTTTTTGACTTAATAATTTCATTTTGGGAAAATGTAAGGGAGGAATATAAATAAAAAAATAATGAGCAGATGATTGTTTCAATTTTAGGAGTTCTGTCCGAAAAATTATTTTTATCTAATATTCAATTCTCGAAAATGCCTATGCTTATTGGTATTTAAAACTTTTTTAAAATATGTGCAAACACTACGAAAGAGGACCATTCATCTTTCTTTGACATGATTATTTTTCTAGTGATTTTATGAGTATCTTTAATTTGAAAAAAGGAAAAAGTGAAGTTTCAGTTTCTTTCATTAATGATGATAACCTGATGGATGTTATTGAGGATTTCGATGTTGCGGCCGAGAAAATCGAGAATTACTTCCTGGGGGATGCTGAGGAATTTATGGTCTATTGGGACTACAAGAAATCACAATCATACAAGGAGTATCTTTTTCCGATATACTCTTTTTTTAAAGACAATCTTGATTTTTTAATCAGTGGTCTTGATGACTTTGAAGGTTCTAAAATTAATTCTTTCATGGATTTCTATGACAAATGGGAAGAAAAGATCAAAGAAATAAATGAATCTTATGTTGAAAAGGAAATAGAGAGAAATGATGATTTCTTCAAAAGCCTGAACCTGCAATTGGGAAAGGAATTGAATCATGACCAGAAGGTAGCCATCGTCACTGATGAAGATGCAACTCAGATCATAGCAAGCGCTGGAACCGGAAAGACCACAACATTAATATCAAAAGTCAAGTATCTTATCGAATGCAAGAATGTTGAACCTCATAAGATTTTAGTATTGTCATACGGTAGAGATTCTGTTGATGATTTAAAAGAACGGCTTGCAGATTTGGGAATTGAGAACGATGAGTATGCTGTTGAGGATAATGTCAGGACAACTACATTTCATAACTTGGGAAAAAGTTTTATTTCACATAGGGGTTTAGTTTCTAGAGGGGCCACTACTGAAAATTCTGGTGCAGGAAACTTTTTCCAAATCAAACTGTACGATATTGTGTTAAACTATTTGACCAAAAAAGTATCTGATGACTTATCATTCCTTCATCAACTTCAGCAAGATTTTTATGAAGACTTTAAAAATGGCACTGAATATCGGGCTAAGCCCAAAGCTGTTGAAAAGGAAGTTTATTATGAAGAAGAAATGCATAATAAAGAATTTGACACTTTAAGTGATGATGATGAACCTGTCAGGTCTTTTGTAGATTTGCAAATTGCAGATTTTCTAGCTAGGAATAATATAAGGTTTTCTTATTTTCAAAGAGCTTACGGTCAAGAATATGGTTTAGGAAAAATACTTTTCGTAGAGTTTTACTTGCCTGACCATGACATTTTTATTGAAAACTTTTGTGTGGATAGAACTGGTGATGTTCCTTGGCTCGATGATGATAAAGCTGAAGAGTATATTCGCCAAATGAATTTCAAAAAGGATTTCTGTGCCCGAAACAATAGAAAGCTGATTACAGTAAATGCATTAATAAATAAAAATTTTCTGTTGGATTTGGAGAGAAAGCTCAGACTTGAAGGCGTGAGGCTTGAACCTCTGAAGTCTTTCCAAATACAAAACGTTGCAAAAAAAAACCATTTTCTACAGAAAATCACCGATTCAAGAAGCAAGAAGACACAGGTCTTTAGAAGGAATATGGTGTCATTTACAGAGAACTTCAAATTGAGAAATTATTCTATGGATTGCTTTGAGGCATTTAAAGACGAAGCAAAAAATGACAGAGAGCTTAACTTTTTGAATTTGATGGAGCATTTCTTTAACGATTATTACAATATTTTCATGGAATCTAACAGGTTTCTTGACTTTCAGGACATGGTGAACAAGGCAATAGGTTCTGTACATGGCAGCGATTTTGATTATATTCTTGTAGACGAGTACCAAGACATTACTAGAAATAGGCTCGATTTGCTTAAAGCCGTAAAGGAAGATTCCAATGCCAAAATCATAGTTGTTGGTGATGACTGGCAATCCATATATGGTTTCCAAGGTTGCGATTATAGGTTTATTGTGAATTTTAAAAAGTATTTTCCTCATGCTGCGAGATGTGACTTGCATCGGACTTACAGATGCACAAATCAGCTCATAACTGTTGCAGGGGATTTTGTTCGCGATGATAGGCTATTGGACAAGAGTTTATATTCTGAAAAAATTTTATCGGATACTCCTATACGATTGGTTTTAAATCAGGATTCTGAAGTTCCTGAAAAAAAAGTTGTGTATGACATACTCCAGGAAATATCCAAAAAAGAAAGAAATAGCTCCGTGATGATCTTATCAAGATTCAAAGGCTCTTATTCGAAGGTCAGAACATACCTGAACCAGCAGAATGCGGAATCCCGATTAGGCCTTGAAATTTCATACAATACAATGCATGGTGCAAAAGGATTGGAAGCAGACAATATCATTTTGGTTGATGTAAATAATTCTGATCCTTACGGCGTTCCGAGTAAGGTCAAGGACGATGAAGTTCTAAGGTTCGTTTCATTTAATGATGATGAATCAAAATTCTTCGATGAGCGCAGGCTGTTTTATGTATCATTGACCAGGTCTAAGAATAATGTTTATATATCTGCTGATTACGGCAACGAGTCAAAATATGTTTCAGAATTGAATAAAGATTATGTGGCCACATTCTTACATGCACCTGACAATGGGGATGAATATGATAATTTCAAATGTCTTAAGCCTATTAAAGAACATGATTTCTCTTCAGACAGTTCTTGTGAGGATTTACAACATGATCTTGTAGTTGCTGGAGATGATAGCGCTTCTGTTGGTGGAAACAGCGGTGTTGAAGAAGTTATTGATGATTTGCAGTATGATGATTTAGGTTCCGAAGAGGAATTAGTCCTGAAAGACCAAGAAAATCTTTCGGAACAATATGATTCTTCCAACGATCATGATTCTGATGAGGGGAATGTTGATTCAGATATTGTCTTAGAAAATGATGATGAAGAGGACTCTAAATCTTTAGAGCATTATGATGAACAAATTTTGAATCACACCCCTAAAAAAGAAACCCCTATTGATGAAGCCGATAAAAAAATATTTGAACTGGTAAATGACGAGTATAAAATTAAAATTTGCCCTAATTGTAAAAGGTTCATAGCTGACGATGAAGATATATGTCCTGAATGTGATTATGATTTTGAGGATGAACTTGATGATGATTTGGTAAAATGCCCAAATTGCTTCCATATTGTCAGTAAAGATTATGATTTCTGTCCTAATTGTAACCAAGATTTGAAAAAAGAAGATGATTCTTTAGCATTCAAGAAACGAGTATTCGATTATTGCTGCAACTTGATAGTGTTCGGTGATTCAAAGGAGGATGCATTTGATAAAGTTTCCAATGATTTGGATGTTGGTTTATCTAAAATATCTGAATGGTATATGTATTATGAATGGGAAGAAATAATTAGAGAAGAAAAGAATAAAGTCATTAAAATTGCATGTGAATATTACAGGCAAAATATTGACCAAGGTATTTCAAGAGAGGATGTGTTCTGTGAATTGAAAGAGATGTATTGTGTTAATGATGAAATATTGAATGTTTGGTTTTCAGATTTAAATGACTGATAAAGTTTTAGGTGAGGTTATATATGAGCGTTAAAAATTCTGATTATGAATATTTTTCATGCCTTTTGGTGAAGGATGTTGTTGACAAATTGTTGGGATGTCATGAAAATTTTAAGAGATTTCATGTTCAAAGACCTTCAGATGATATATTTGTAGGCAATATAGCGGAACATATCGATCCTAATGATGAGAATAATCAATTTGAGAGTCTATACAAAACAAGTTCCCAGTCTGTAAATTTTCTGGTCAAACAAATCCGTGAAGATATTTCCGTTGACATCAATATGTATATCTATTATCGAGTTTATCCGACATATGATGAGCAAATCAAGCATTATATCAATCGTGAAAATTCTAAAAGATGTAAATTGGTTCCCATATGGAAAAGAAAAGCAATCAACTTTTTTGAAATAATGAATAGGGATGTAAAAGAGGTTAATTTGGATTTTTCAAAATACTTGAAGGAGATTAGGGATGATGAGGATTTATTGCTCAAACCTACTTATATCCCTAAGAATTGCTTGGATTCTAAGGAATCTTATGAATTGCAAATCGCTGAATTGAAAAATGAGTCTTCTAAATTTGATCTTGATTGGGAGGTTAAACTAGATTTATCAGACAGAAAATTCACCCAAAATAATGAAAAATTTAGTTTGGTTATCATTTCCTTAATAAACAATACTCTTGAAAAAAATTTCTTGGATAGGGAATCAAGAACCAAAGATATTTATTTTGAACCGAACTTGTTTGATGTACATATGGATGTAAATTTAAATGGCAATCAAATTGTACCGTTCAAATATGAGTATACTTACGATTCATATCCTAAAACTTCATACTCAGATGTCAGATCTCTGAACTGTAATGCCCGATATGTGGAAAAGGAAAACGTAATTCGCACCATGGGATTTTCAGAGTACAAGCAAGATAAGGTTAGTCCAAAATCCAGCATTTCAAATATCGACATCTCTTTTGGCATGATGTCCCGAAAGGAAGGTTTGAAAGAATTATATGCTTTGCATGGTTTGATGAAAGAGCATTTGGAAAATTGCAAAAGTGTCGGTGAAAAGGATAAGGAATATTCTGATGTATTAAATGATTTTGATTTAATGCAGCAAAGATTTAAAGATGGAATAGATCTGCTGAGCTCCGATTCAAAAGTTTTTAAGGCATTCACTCTAATGAACAAAGCATTTTTAAACAACTCCAAAAACAAAGGTTACGATTCATGGAGATTGTTCCAGATAGTGTTTATCGTTTCCTTGCTCCGTGATATTGTGGATAAGGATTACAAAAAGGATGTCTGCGAACTGCTTCATGTGATGACTGGTGGTGGTAAGTCAGAGTCATACTTTGGTCTGGTCATATTCTCAGCATTTTATGATAGGATAATTGGCAAGGAGTATGGTGTCACAGCTATCACAAAGTTCCCTCTTAGAATGCTTTCAGTTCAACAGCTGCAAAGGGCTGCAAGTCTTTTGATATGGGCTGAAGAGATACGTGTTGAAGAAAGGTTAGGTGGCGATCATTTTTCAATGGCTTACTTTGTAGGAACCTATGAGGAATTCCCTCGATACGACAAGAAAATCATCAGTGAAATTCATGACTCAAAAGTTAAGGGAGAGAAAATTAAAGGAAAGATAATTGAAAAATGTCCTATCTGCGAGCATGATGTTTATTTGGATATTGACATTGAACATCAACTAATTATTCATAAATGTGAAGATTGCAGTAGGGTTTTCAGATTGTATTACAGTGATGATGAAATATACAGGACTTTACCTACTTTCATTATTGCCACTGTTGACAAATGGGCAGGTATAGCCCAACAGAGAAGAGTCAAGAATTTAATCGGTGGTGATATTGATATATGTCCGAACGGTCATGGATTCATGCCACATAATGATTTTTGCGAGACTTTTTTAGATGAAAAGGAAATGTGTAGAAAAAAGGGAAGATTGTTTGATGTATCATATGATATAGGACCTAGCCTAATAATTCAGGATGAGATGCATTTGATTAATGAGGGTTTTGGAGCTATAGATTCTCATTTTGAAACATTGATTGAAACCATGCATGAAAGTTTTACCGGAAATAAATTTAAAAATATTGCAATGACAGCTACTATATCCGGTGCTAAAAATCAAATCAAGCAGTTGTACAATAAGAACGTTTGCGTATTTCCGCCTAAGTTAAAAAACCAGAGAGGTGAAGATTTCTTCTTTGATGAAATTGAGGAAGATGGCGAAAGAGTCGTGCAAAGGTTTTTGATAGGTTTAAAGCCTAACACTACTTATGTCCGACTGATATTTTATATCTTGAGGTATATTTCTGAATTCATAAAATATATAGAGGATGATCCAAAAAGATTTTGCAGTGATAATAATATGGAGATTGACAAGCTGAATGAGATTCTTCCATATTACAAAAAGTTGCTGACCTATCATAATAAAAAGGATGATGTTCAGGCTATTCCTTTCAATGCTTATGCTTACATAAATTCTGATGAATATGAAGATTCATACAACATTGACTCCTTTACTTTGACAGGTGAGAACACATTGGATACTATCAAGGAAACAATCCACACTATAGAAAACTACTATGATGAGGAGGAATTCTATGAGGATAGGAAGGACAAGATACTTGTCGTGAGCGCTACCAGCATCGTGTCTCATGGTGTTGACATTGATGACTGGAATGTTATGGTATTTGATGGCATGACCAGAAACACTGCAGAATATATACAGGCTTTGAGCAGAGTAGGGCGTAAAAAATGTGGAATAATATTTTTGGCCTACAAGGCTTCTAGAAAACGGGATTTGAGTTTCTACCAACATTTTGAAGAATATCACAGAATCATTGACCATAAAGTGGAAGTCGTTCCATTGACCAGATGGCCTAGACTTGCTTTTAAGCAAACTATCACTTCAATTTTCACAGCTTCTGTCTTGAACTATATGTCCAATTACAAAGGAATGCCCTTATATACTCTAAAAGCTTTCAAGGATGTTTTCAAGCATGAAAGCAATGTCGTGGAACTGAAAAATTTCATAAATAAGGTTTATCTATGTGATCAAGGATTTAATGAAGCGGAAAATGTGAAAGACATGATTGATGAGGAAGTCGACTTGAGAATAGATTGTTTGTTGAATTCCTATAATGTAGACTCTACATTCATAGTCAATGAATTGAAGAACACCAATGAGAAATACTTTAAGACACAATTTGGTATGAGAGGAATCCAAGATATGATTACATTGGATGCACATTCAAAAAACAAGGCATTCTTAAGGAAAATTTGAGGCGATAACATGGCTGAAGGTAAAAAAGAATTTCCAGCATATAGTGCATTATTTAATTTGATGCAGGATTCAATGTTTGTTCGAGACAATTTGTCTTATAAGATTATCTCTCTTTACAAGGATATAGGATCCAATTTGGAGATATATGATGAAAATAGATTGCGCGAAATATTGTTTGATAAAATAGAAGAGTTATACAATGAACGAATTAGGCATTATCGTTTGAAAAAAGACTTTTTGACTGATGAGGATAAAGAAACTTTGGAAATCAGCAAATTTTTGCTGACAAATGATGTGGATGGATATTTTTCAGGACTTTATAAAATATATCCTAGAGCCTTTTATTGCAAAAAATGCGGTAATTTCCATGTTTTCTATTCTGATGAATTTAAAAATATTGATATGCAGCAATGCAGTAATCCTAAATGCAATGGAAAGTACATACAATTTCCTTTCGTTGGTTTTTGCGAAACTTGCGGAAAAATCACAGACCAATTTAATATATGTGAAAAGCATGGGGACAAGTTTTTGAAACTTATTCAATATGATGTAACTTCACCAATTACATGGAAATTAAGATGTGCTAAATGTGGTACTGAAAAGGACTTTTTAACAACCTGTTACCATAATCATTATGGAGAAAAAATTTCAAAAGAAAGCCCATCTAAATTCCGCCCGATAAATGTTCAGCAAGGTTCTGTATCACGCCCTGTAGTGGAGACCATGGTGGATATTCCTAGGGAGCTTCATCTAAATGACATAAGATATCTCGATTATATTAGCTTGGGATTGTATCTTGGTCAATTTGATGCAATTAAGGAGGATCTTCCAGATATATTTGCAGGTCTTCCCCATATCTTAAGCCAAATGGATATAAGAAAGTATGATTTTGAAAATGACAAGAAATATTTCGATAGTTTTGATGATGGTTTAATGAAAAGCTATGACATCTTTTTCAGTGAACTTAAGGATTTGAGCTTCCAATCAAAACAGACTGCTCATGAAGTTAATGATTATTTGATTCTGACTGGTTTTTACCATACTTTATTTAATTTGGATTCTGTTATTGATGTTGTGAAATTAGAAGATTTGGAAGGTTATGATAATACTCTTAAGGAGAGTCATGAGGTGCTGAAAGAAGATTTAGGCATAGCTGATATATATTATCTCTCCGACATTCATTTGATTTCATCAGCAATAGGTTCAAACAAAGGCATGGTTAAAATAGGGCCTGAAGCTGTTCCCCATTTCGAGCCGTATAGGAATTCAAAAACAAATAATTTAAAAATTTTATCTTATCCATTTGAAACAGAGGCAATCTTGATTGATTTGGATAAAATTAAATTGGTCAACTGGCTGATTGACAATAAGTTCCTGAAGAGAGATTATCCTGAAACAAAAGAGCAAGCAAGCATAATTCTTCTAAACTTATTGAAAGATGATGAGGAGGATGCTTATGTGGAATTGCATAAATTAATACATACCTTTTCACATATTCTTATCAAGAGATCTTCTGTCTACACTGGCCTGCAGGAAGATTCATGCAGTGAAATGCTACTTGCCAGTTTAGGGGCATTTTTAATTTACTCTACTTCAAATGTTAAAATCGGCGGATTCTCCTATGTTTTAGAGAATAATCTCAAAGAATGGTTTGGAGATGTGAAACTAGATGTGGGAGATTGCGTGTTCGATCCGGTTTGCATTGATGACGAGGGCGCATGCTTCTCTTGCCTTTATCTTGCGGATCATGCCTGTTGCAATTTCAATAAAAATTTAGACAGGGATATATTTTTAGGTTCTATCAGATACAAAGGGTTCTGGGATTAACAAAATTTTGTTATAATGATATAAGCTAAAAACATGTATCATGGAGCTGAAATAAAGATTATAAAGAGCTATTGCTCCATGATACCTTATTGATTTTTTAGCTTTCTTTTTTTTTATTATTTCAATCGTCATTAATTACCAGATGCTCTCATTCTATTTAAATATCTAAATTTACAAATAATAATATAATCAAACTTCGGAATTTTTATCATGCAGTATGACCTTTCTAACAATCCAGTCTTTGAAGCAAAACCTTTTTTAAAGTGGGCTGGAGGAAAAAAACAATTAATTGAAACCATTGAATCTAAGTTTCCTGATGAAATTAAATCATCAAGGAAAATAGAAAAATATTTTGAACCTTTTGTTGGAGGAGGTGCATTATTTTTCTATTTAATGTCTAACTATCAGATTAGCGAAGCTTATATTTATGATATCAATAGGGAACTTATTTTAACTTATGATGCTATTAAAAATAATCCTAATGAATTAATTGAAGAGCTTAAAAGTCTTTCTGAGGAATATATTCCTAAAAGCCAAGATGAAAGAAAAGAAATGTATTTAGATATTAGGCAAAAATTCAATGATGCTATTCCTGATTTTGATTTTAAAAATTATAATGACGATTACATTCAGAGGGCAGCATATACTATTTTTATGAATAAAACATGTTTCAATGGTTTATTTAGATTAAATCGAAATATGGAATTTAATGTTCCTCATGGAAGATATAAAAAGCCATTGATATGTGATGAAGAGAATATTCGTAATGTATCTCAAGCTCTTCAGCATACTACTATAGTTTGTGGCAGCTTTTTAGACTCAGAGGATTTAATTGATGATAAATCCCTTGTTTACTTGGATCCTCCTTATAGGCCAATTAGCGACACTTCTAATTTCAATACCTATGCAGGTAATGATTTTAATGATGATAGTCAAAGGGAATTAGGAGAATATTATAAAAGAATTTCAAATAAAGGAGCAAAAGCTATTTTAAGTAATTCCGACCCTAAAAATGTAGATGAAAATGATAATTTCTTTGATGATATTTATGCAGGTTATACTATAGATAGAGTTTATGCTAAAAGATCTATTAATTCCAATGCTTCTAAAAGAGGAGCCATTACTGAGATTTTAGTTAGAAATTATTAATTTTTTATATAAACTTATATATCATTTAATCAAGATCTTTAAACATGGTTAAATATGCATCATTAGGTTACGAATCATTAGATGATTATAATCAAGATTTTTTTGGTACTTTATTAGAAACTAATCATACTTATGAATTCTTTGTCAATTGGAAAAAAGTTTTTAATAATTTAGAAGATTATATTATTGAAATTAGTATTTTAAATAGTCTAAATAAGGTTGAATTAACTAAAGTTGAGCCTCATTTTAGAGAAATCTTAAGGAAATATCCTAATGTTTTAAAGGTGTTACCAACAATTTTAGCTATTCGTGATAAAAGAGTAGATGTTTTGGATATTGAAGAAAATGAGTTTAAAGTTGTTGATTTCTCTAATGAACAATTTGATGTTGATGAGGTTGTAGATTTTTGTAAAAAATCCGGATTATTAGATTTATTTTCTAAAATTGATGATTTATATTCTTATCTTGTTGGAACTGAAGTTGGATTAGATACAAATGGCCGAAAAAATAGAAGTGGGCATGTTTTTGAAGACATTGTCGGTGAATTACTTGCTAAAAAAATAAAAAATCATCCAGAATATCGCATAGCAAAAGAAGAAACTATTAGATTTCAAAGAACTAAACGTTGGGATTATGTAATTTACCATAAAAATATCCCTAAATATTTATTTGAGTGTAATTTTTATAATGGGTCTGGCAGTAAACCTATTGAAGTTGCAAATGCTTATGTTGATTTACAAAATCAAATTAATGATTCTCATTTGATATTTGTGTGGGTCACTGATGGAAAAGGTTGGAGAAAGATGGAAAAAGCCTTAAAAGAAGCTTCAGTGGGAATTGATTATATTGTAAATTATAATATTTTAAGCAAATCAATTGATAAGATTTTATTTAAATAATTTTAACATTAATTTTCTATCAAGTATCTATCATATATCTATCAAAATTATTCTACATATTACAAACTAATTTACAGCCCTCAAACACCTTATTTTTCTATGTAAGCAAGTGCTTGCACTCGAAAATCTTTATAAATGAGTCTAACATAAATAATAGTAAGTACAATTGAATCCAATTGTACAAATTTCTTTTTATTCATAATTTCCTCATTAAATGTAAATATGCAGGAAGAACAAAGCAGAATTGTTCTTCCTGCATATTAAACACGTTTTTTATAAGTGCTTTTTTGAAAACTCTTAAAATTAATTCTTAACTCAATTAAGCATTTATAATCAAAATAAAAAACTTAATATAGTAATTTTTACAAAATATCAATTGTAATAATAGTTACTATTATTAAAATAAAAAGGTTGGTTACAGTTGTCCTTAGATGAGATTTGAATGATTCTATAGGAACGTATAATGATTATTAATGTCTTGGAATTGGAACATCAATTATCTTAAAGGGGTTTAATTGAAGGTTTCCTTTTTTTAGATCATTGATGCAAAAATCGTTATATCGGGGGTTGAATCATAAAAATTGAAAATAAGGATGATTTTCTTTGATTAGAAAATGTTAGTTCCTTTAAGCTAATATTGTAGGGGTTGGTTATCTTTTATTGATTTGCTTTTTTATTTTTAATTATTTTTTAATTCTGGAGATTTTACATTGAAGATTAGAAAAAATTCCTCTACCGCTGAAAATAAAGAGGATAATGATTTTATTGATAGAACCAATCGTGCTTTAGAGCGTATGGACAAATCAGATAAGAAAGCTTTATCTAAAGAGGAGTTTCTAAAGGATTTAGAATCCTGGTAAATTTCTTAATTTAAAAATTGTTTTAATATTGTTATAATATTATATCTCAATTATTTTTTACTATTTTTTATAAATAGTAAACTAAAATTCTTATTTTTCAATTTAACTATCATATTGCTCTTATTTTTTAGAAAAAACTTATATACTTCTTTTAATAAAATATTCGTTAACACTTAATAAATATCTATTTTAAAAAATTTTTGGAGAATTTCATGTTTAAAAGAGCATTTATTAATCAAAAACTAAAAGAAGTAAAAAAGGGCAAAATCATCAGTCAAAAACTTAATCATGTTTGTGAGAATAAAGCTGATGCAGAATTTATTGATAGGACTAATCGTGCTTTAGAACGTATGGATAGTTCTGATATGAAAGGTTTATCTAAAGAAGGATTTTTAAACGAGTTAAAATCATGGTAGATTCCATTTCTATCTGTTATGATAAAAATTTTAAGAAATGTTTTAAGAAGTTAGATCCCTCTTATAAAATTAAATTAAAAAAACAAATAATCAAAGTCATTGACAATCCTGAAATAGGTAAACCCATGAAATACACTAGAAAAAACACAAGAGAGCTTTATATCAGCCCATTTAGATTATCTTATTATTATAGTAAAAAGGAAAACAAATTAATTTTTTTAGATTTTTATCATAAGGATAAACAATAAGCATAAAAAAGAGTTAAGCACTGATTATTATTAATCAGTACCCATAAGTCAAGATGTTTCCATCTTCATCCACGATTCTAAAGTATCCATC
>NZ_JAEDCO010000039.1 GCF_016294135.1 Methanobrevibacter ruminantium | reverse complement strand
TATTTTTCCAGAATCAAGACATTCTATAGGCATTTTGAAATTGAATTGCCCTATTTGAATGACATTAAGTTTGATAAGGAGTATCTATCCTCATATTATGACTTGCCTGCAAGAGGTGACATCAGGAAGGTCTGTTCCATTTCCTCTAATGCTTTTAGGGCGCTTGTTCTTTTCATTTCAAGCAGTGGCTGTGCCAAGGCAGAAACCCTTTCCCTTACTGTCGGTGATTTTGTAAAGGCAAGTGATGAGTATCATGATGGAGGTTCAATTGATGATGTTTTATCTTGTTTGGTTGGTAGGAGGGATATTGTTCCTGCATTTTATCTTAAGAGGATAAAGACCAATAAGTTCTATTATGCATTTTGCTCTCCTGAAGCAAGTCATCATATTGTGAAGTATCTGATTTCAAGAAAGGGATTGTCATTGGATGATAGGCTTTTTGACTTTTACTGACAGTTCATTGATCTATAGTTTCAAGAATGTGAATGATAAGCTTAATATGGGATTTGTAGGAAGGTACCGGTTTTTTAGGTCTCATGCTCTGCGTAAGTTTCATGCAAGCAATATAGGACTCAGTGCGGATATTGTTGATGAGCTGCAGGGAAGAGGAAAGTCAAAGGTTCGTGAGGCGTATATGAAGACAAATCCCATCAAGCTGAAGGAGATTTATATG
Source organism: Methanobrevibacter ruminantium (assembly GCF_016294135.1). NCBI lineage: Archaea > Methanobacteriati > Methanobacteriota > Methanobacteria > Methanobacteriales > Methanobacteriaceae > Methanobrevibacter > Methanobrevibacter ruminantium. Next base: position 12,491 of record NZ_JAEDCO010000039.1, on the reverse strand, counting down.
GGTGCTATGCATAATGTGATGGTCTTTGATGATTGGATTGGGGAGTGTGAAAAAGAGGATGATTGTGTGATTATTGAAAAACAGGAAATCAACATTGTGATAAATTTTTCTTTGGATGGAAAAGACTTTAGGATTTAAGTGGAATTATTTTATGGTGTGATGGTTTTTACAGTTCTTTATGAAAGAACTGTAAACTTGTTTTATACATATAGAACAATCTTTTTAACCCTAACTGGATCTTAAAGAAGGAACAATTTTAAGAAAAAATCATTATTGGGCCTTTAAATTACCAACCGGGTATTTTTAGATATTATTTAAAATTAAAAATCTTATCAAAAGATTTATATAATTTACCTAATATAGATTGTATTAATAAAATTTATTTTAATAATCGTTAATCTAGCTTGATAAATTTTAATTAATTTATCAAGATTATTGGAGTAATTTTTATTTAAATTGAATTTTTGACGAAATTTTAATAGGTTTTTATCCAATAACATGAAAATTTATATATTTTTTCACAGTTCTTTCATAAAGAACTGTAAATTTTTTCATGTTTTATTGTGAGAATTTATTAAAAACTGTATTTGCTCTTTTCATAGATAAAAGGGTTGATATGTAATTAAAGAAGGTGATTTATTGAAAATAAAATATATTGCGATATGCTTAGTTCTTCTATGCTGTATTATGGGAACTGCAAGTGCAACAGAAGACATCTCAACAGATATCGTAAGTGATTCTGTTGATGATGTTGCTGTAGATGCAGTCCAAGAGGAAATAAGTGATTCCAGTACAATGGATGAAACTGGATTGGCTGTTTCTGATGATACAACTGTAGAAGGGATTAATGAGGATACAAATGCTGTTGAATTTAATAAACAAAATAATGAATTAAATAGAGGAACTGAAGTTAATGCATCTAACTGGGCAGAGTTACAAACTCAATGTGAATCTTCTGGTTCTAAAGAAATTACATTAAATGGCACTATTTATAATGCAAATAGCCAAATTGATTTTGAGAATAGTGCTACTATTATTGGTACTGATAATAGTTACATTACTGGTACTTATAATGGAGTTCCTTTTTTAAATACTGATAATGATTTAACAATTACTTTCAGAAATGTTAAATTTAAAAATATGAATGTTAATAATCTTCTTGAGTTAGCAGGCACTAATGTGTTTGAGAATTGTAGCTTTTACAACATTACTGCCGCAACTGGCCATAATTCCGTAGTTTATAATACATATGGTACCATGAGCCTTATTGGTTGTAATATCACAAATTCTTCTGCAGGCTATGGTGTTGTAAGTAATTATAATTCTGGAACTGTTACTGATGTTATAATGTATGTTGATGATTGTAAATTCATCAATAACTCTGCTACTGTAGAACCTGGTGTAATTAACAACTGTGGAATTTTATATGTAAATAATTCTGAATTTATTAATAATTCCGCTGGTTGGTGGGCAGGAGCAATTCATACTCATAGCAATGCTCAAACTTACATTAATAATACTAACTTCACTGGAAATGTGGCAGGTTGGAATGGTGGAGCATTATATACATACAGCAAATTAGTCGTATGTAATTCTATCTTTAAAGAAAACAAATGTCATACTAGTGCTGGTGGTGGAGCAATTGGATGTTCTAACTGGGGATCTGCTTATAATATTACCATTTGTAATTGTACTTTTGAAGAAAATGAAAACTTATGTGGCCATACTAACGAAACTCCATCAACTGGAACTGGTGGTGCAATTTCCGCAATGAACAATGGAATATTAAAAGTTTGTGGTTCCACTTTTATCCACAATGTAGCTAAAAATGGTCAAGCAATAGCAGCATACAGTCAAGGTTATATCAGCCCAGAAGGTAACATTACTGAAGGAATACCTAAAGTAATAGTCTGTAACAATACATTTATCAATCATACTTTAACTACTTCAGATACAGTTGAACTTACTGGAAATTACACATTTTCATTTAATAACTTCACTAACTGCTACCAAACTAATTTAGGTACCAATAACATATTTAATAGTCCTGTGAATTCAAATAACCTCATTTCATCTGGAGAATTAATAAATTCCCAAAATATTCTTAAATTTTCCTCAAAAAATATTCTGGGAGATGAACCATCAAGTGAGATATATGTAACAAATACCGATGAATTAAAAGCAGCATATAATCAATTAATCAATAATCAGATTAATGGTGTTATTTATCTTGCAGATGGGACCTATGAATTTAAAAAATGTAAGAATAATGGCGTAAATATAACTTTCGTAGGTCAAGGAGATCATGTTGTATGTACTTTATTTAAGACCATAGTTACATCTATTAGGGTTCCTGAAACAGTATTGACTTTTATTAACTTAACTATTAATTCTGCAGATTTTACAATGAATTCCAACTTTATAAATTGTAGTTTTGTTAATTCAGATATAAACATTTCAAAAGGCATAGCTGAAATTGAGCATTTGGATGAAACACCATTTGGTGTTACATATAATTTTACTTTTGATAATTGTGAATTTAAAGATGCTAATATTGCAAATTCAATATTTACTGTTTATAAATATGGTAAAGTTGTTTTAACTAATTGTACTTTTGATAATATTGTTGCTGATTCCATTGTTAGTAAAAATGGTGACTTTATTGATCAAGATGGTATTTACTTATATGATTGTAAATTTACCAACTGTAATGTTAAAGGTGTAGTTGATATTCCTGGAAATGTTGAGATAGCTGATTACTGTGCTATTGAAAATTGTGATTATGACTTTGATGCTACAACTGACATTGCTATGGTAGATGACTATGCTCACAATTACTTAAACGCTACAAAACTTAAAGTTGTTGCTGTTGACAGTGCTGTTGACATTAGTTCTAGTGAGAAAGGTGTTGTTGTTATTGCTTTAACTGATAACAGTTCTGCTCCTATTGCTGGTGCTACTGTTAAATATACTGTTAATGGTGGTGAAGAGCAAACTGATGTTACTGGTGAAGACGGTAAATTCACCATCACTGGTTTGACCGGTGAAGTTACTATTGCTGTAAGCTATGAAGGAAACGAATCATTCAATCCTATCACTGGCACTAATACCTTTAACTTCACTGAAGAGCCTGCAACCAATGGCACTAACGACACTCCTGCAGCTCCAACTAAAGTTGCAACCAAGCTCACTGCACCTAAAGTGACCGCTACCTACAACGTTGCTAAAAAATTAGTGATCACACTTAAGGATGCAAATGGCAAAGTATTGGCTAACAAGAAAGTCACTGTAAAAGTAGGAACTATTAGCAAAACCTTGAAAACCAATTCTAAAGGACAAGTAAGCGTTGCTGTAAACACCCTTGTACCAAAAACATACACTGCAACAATCAAATTTGCAGGAGACAATGATTACAAGGCATCCAGTCTCAGCGCTAAAGTCACAGTCAAAAAGGCAGCTCCAAAATTAACCGCTGCTAAAAAGACTTTCAAAGTCAAAGCAAAAACCAAAAAGGTAACTGCAACCCTTAAGAACAACAAAGGAAAAGTATTGAAAAAGGTTAAACTTACCCTTAAAATAGGCAAGAAAACCTACACTGCAAAAACCAACAGCAAAGGAGTAGCAACCTTCAAAGTCAAATTGACCAAAAAAGGAACCTACACCGGAACTGTCAAATTCGCAGGAAGCAAATACTTCAAAGCAGCTACCAAAAAAGTCAAAATTGTTGTGAAAAAATAAGTAAATATTTTTTAAGAAGAAAAAGATTAACACTTTTTTCTTCTTATTTTTAATTTTTTTATACATAGAGAATTTATTTCTTATTCCAATCCATATTCAAGTTGGAATAATAAATAAATTTTTTTGTCATAGAAAAAATTTATTTGAAAAAAAAGCTTAATGAAAAGCTTTTTAAAGATAAGTTAGAGGAAAATCTAATGCAAAAAGCGAATAAAATGGTTTTATTATTTTCAATATTTTTAATCTTATTAGTCAGCATCTCTTCTGTTTCTGCAGATAATGCTGACGATTACATATCATCTACAATTGATGAGGAGATCATTGATACGGGCAGCAGTCTTGATAATCCTTCATTAGATTATCTTGCAGATGATAATCCTGTTTTAGGATTGGGTGATGAAAGTGTTGAAGATAATGAAAAAATGGTTTTGTGTTCTGATTCTTCTTCAAATGGTGCCGATTCCAAATCATCATTAAAAAGCACGGGCAATGGCAAATCCTCATTGAAGGATTCTCTTGATTCCGTTTATTATGTGGATAGTGATAATTTGGATTCCTTCTTTGCCGATGGCTTTTTAAAGGATGATTATGCCGATTCAATATTGGTCTTCAATGGAGAATTCAACGATAAGGGAATATTGGATATCAAGTCTTCCAATGTCACCATTATCGGAAACAATTCATTGTTGAAGGACACTGTATTCTGTCTTGAGTCCAACAATATAATGCTTGCTGGGCTTAATTTCGTATGGAATCGTGAATTTGGCGACAATGACAATGCAGGAATCCTTGTCCTTGGTGACAACTGCACTATCTATAACTGCACTATGGATTATTCTGTTCCAGAGACTACTACTGGCTTCTGCGTTTATGCTGAAGGCAGTGATGGAGACAAGATAGAGAATTTCACTCTTGCAAACAGCACCATCAACTTTGTTGGAAACAATCTGCGTGGCGGTTGGGATTATTGCATTTTCATAGACCAGGTGGAAAATGCCATGGTTTATGGGAATAATATAAATTCATCCCTTCCTTTGCGTGCCGTTAATTATGCCTTTGATATTTTTGGAGGCGTGAGCATGGAGTCTGTCGGCGTTTTTGTTGCACAGTCCTCTCCTAATTTGACATTTTCAAATAATAAGGTGTTTTCCTCAGTAAATGGCGGGGGTAGTAGCTATCCTACCTTGGATACTCTTGTGATTTATGATTGCAGCAATTCAACTATAGAAGGCAATGATATTCATGTTGAGGATTTCGACAGCAAGAACGGCAAGGACAATTATTTGCAGGGAATCGACTTGTATTTCTCAAATAATGTCACTATAGTCCACAATAAGATTGACATCAAAACTACCGGTGGTCGTTCAGGTATGGGAACTGCCTATCCGATACAAGTAAATGGTCCTTCCAAAGGTGTTATGATTGCCTACAATAATCTGACCACTGCTAATTTCGGCCCTAACTGTGGAATCTATTCCATGAATTATTATGGTCAGACCCAGAACTATATGATCAGCAATTTCATAAATGTAACTGGTTATGCCAGCACTCACTATTGGGCTTTGGTTGCAGGAATAGAGGTTCAGGATTCAGATGACCTAATCTGGAACAATACAATCATAGTGAACAACATAGGAAATTACAGCAGTTCCAACAATATTTATGGAATAAGCTACTCCCAAAATACTAAGGGAGACCATAAATACAATATCCAGTACAATAATGTGACAACCAATGGCAGATATGCCGTTTCCCTATCAGGCACAGATTCTATGGTTGTTGATTCAATCATTGCAAATAATGTGCTGAATTCCGAAACTTCCAGTGGAAATCGTGCTGTTCGAGTTGGTTCCGGTTACAACAATACTATCCGTAACAATACTGATGGTGTTTTCAGGAATACCTTAAATCCGGATGATTTGCCTGATTGGCTGAAGAATCATAAGGGTTTGATTCCAAGCATTCTAGTTCCTAGTTATTATCGTCCAGATTCAGGTGGTTCTGGATGGACTGATAATGAAGGCAATGGTACTTCTCATAGTGGAAGCGGAAATGCTCGTGGCTATGGTCATGGAAGTCATGATGGTGATGTTTCAGGAAATGGAACAGATTCTAATAGTGATGCTGTTTTAGGCTCTGATCATGATGCTGCTCCTGGTGTTGGTGGAGATGCTTCTCCAAGCATTAGTGTCGCTAGTCCTAGTGATAGTGGAAGCAGTGCTGCTAACCCTAATGCCTATGAGATTGATGAGCATGACAATGTGGTTAGCAAGTCTTCAGATTATTTCCAATTAGGATTAATTTGTATTGTTGCTTTGCTGTTGTTGCTTGTTGGTTATAAGCGTCAGAAGGATAAAGAGGAAGAGGAATAGTTAAAATTTTTGTTTATGATGGAGTGTTTGCCAAAAAATACCAATTTAAGCTTCATATTTTAGTATAAACCTCTAAATTTATTATTTTTTTGGCAAATGCTTTCCTTTTAATTTTTTAATTTTAAAATTAAAGGATAAAAGTTTTGTTTTTTAATTTTAAAATTAATAGATTATTGTGATTTATTAATTGTTTTATCTACATTAGCAATTTATAAAATTTAATATTATAATATTTGTCTAATTATTTTAAAGATTCGATTGATTAAACAATGGTTTCAATTATAATTTTGTATTTTTATTATGTATTGTTTTAATTTAATTGATGGAATTTTTTATTCAAAAAATTGTATAGTTTTTAGGAGGAGTATTTTTATATGGTTGGCACTAATATTTTAACATCTACTTTGGATTTGGTTAGCCAGAGTCTTCAAATCCCTGTGATCATTTTCCTATTGTTGTTTGCAATAGGAGCAATAATCCTATTGGGTGGATTGATTAGGGAGTTCAGGCATAGGAAGACTGTTTCCAATGTGGAGATGAAAAGGTTAATCAATGAGATCTCAAATGCAAACAGTCAAGATGAAATATTGAATATAGTACAATCTTCAGAGATTCCAAATTCCATGAAGAATGACTTAAGGGAGATTACAGACACTGATCTTGATCTTGAATCAAGGATAGCACTTGCAAAGAAACTAGTGAGCAGCAGGGAAAAGAAATTGGAGAAAAGATTATCATACACTGATATTATCACTCGTATCGGTCCTACTTTAGGTTTGATGGGTACTTTGATTCCTATGGGTCCTGGTCTTGCTGCTTTAGGTAGCGGTGACATTGTGACTTTGTCCAATGCTGTCATTGTTGCTTTTGACACCACTGTTGTGGGTATTGGTGCTGGTGCTTTGGCTTATGTAATCAGTAAGATCAGACGCAGATGGTACAGTGAGTACATTGCTAACATTGATGTCTTGACTGATGTTGTCCTTACAAAAATAGGAAAGCTTTAGGAGTAATGTTTTTATGGTTAAGCTTAATCGAAAGACTGCTTTTGAGGAGGAAGAGGAAGATCCAATGACTGGTGTTGCCAACCTTGTGGATGCAATGCTTGTAATAGCAGTGGGACTTTTGGTGTTTCTAGTCATTTCCTGGAACATGCAGGCAATTGTATTCAATGAGGATATTAATCCCGAACAGAGGCAGGATGCTATCAATGCGATGAAGCAGGTAACAGAGATAGATCAAGGCAAGCAGTTGAATGAGACTCCTGATGTAAGTTCAAGTTCAGGAGAAGGGTATGCTGAATTGGGAAAAGTCTATAAGGATTCCAATACAGGCAAGCTGATAATGATAGAGAATTGATTAATTTTCTATTTTTCTTATTATTTTTTTCATATTCTTATTATTTTTTTAAATTTTATCTCTTTTTAAATTCAATCTTTTTTTGATTTTTTTAATATTTTTCTTTTAATCTTTGATTTTTTCAATATTTTTTATTGTTTTTTCTTTTTGTATAATATTTTTTAATGAATTTTGGATTATTTTTATATTTTTTGTTAAGATTTGAATTGAAAAATAATTAATATTTTTTATAAATTTTTACTAGAAATATGTAAATGATTTTGAATTTTAAGCCTTTTTATCGATATATTTATATATTAAAAAATATACAACTATTATTATAAAAATTTGAGGTGTTAAATATGGAATTACCAATCGCTCCTATCGGAAGAATATTAAAAAATGCTGGTGCTGAAAGAGTAGCTGATGCAGCTAAAGCTGAATTAGCTGAAGCAATCGAAGAATACGGAAACGAAATTGCTCAAAAAGCAGTTAACTTTGCACGCCATGCAGGTAGAAAAACTGTAAAAGCTGAAGACATTAAATTAGCAATCAAATAAGATTGCTGTTTAGTATTTTCGGATTTGGATCTAGATTTAAGTAATTTTTACTTTTATCTTTTTCTTACGCCTTTTTACGAACTCTTTATTTTTATTTTTTTTAAGTATCATTAAATAATTGGCTTAAATTGCTAGTTATTTTTCTTCTAAAACCTATTTTTCTAATAACATTTATATACTATAAATAATATATTTTATTATGTCTAGTTCTCTAGAATTTATTTCATTAATACTAAATTGAAAAATTTTATATTATTAGCTGATTTTACTTAAACTAATAATATTCATTGAAAATATTAAACTAGAATAAAAATTTTTTACTTTTATTTTAGGCTTTATTATTTAGTGATGTGGATATAATATTTAGAGTTATAGATTAAAACTTTAAATCTGTAATTATAATTGAATATTTTTTAGCTTCTTTAAGCTAACTTTTTATTATGATATTATATTTAAAGAGATTCAAATTGATTTAATCTTATGTATCATATTTAAAAAGTTTTATCTATAATTGATGGAAATTTAATTTCAAAATTGATTATTTTTAGATATTTGATTATTTTACTGATTTTTATAGTAATTATTTTGCCGATGGATGGCAAAAAGCCAGATGAAAAAGGAGGTAAATTATATGGCAAACATTTATGTAAAATTTGACACACCTGAAGAAATCGCTAACAAAGCAGAAGAAGCTTTAGAAGTAGCACAAAATACTGGTAAAGTAGCAAAAGGAACTAACGAAGTAACTAAATTTATCGAAAGAGGAAACGCAGCTTTAGTCGTTATCGCAGAAGATGTTGATCCTGCTGAAATCGTTGCTCACATTCCTGTTCTCGCTGAAGAAAAAGAAATTCCTTACGTATACTTAGCAACCAAAGATAAAGTTGGTGCAGCTGCTGGTTTAAGTGTTGGAACTGCTTCCGCTTGTATTGTAGATGCTGGAGATGCTGCTGACTTAGTAGCAGAAGTTGTTGAAAAAGTTGCAGAACTTAAAGAATAAGTATTGCGCCTTAGAAGATACATATCTTCAAAATAATTAATAGGTGATAATATGGAAGAAGGAAGTCCAGCAGAAGTTATTGAAGTTCTAAACAGAACTGGTATGACTGGAGAAATCATGCAAGTAAAATGCAGAATTCTCGATGGAAGAGACAAAGGAAGAATTTTAACAAGAAATATCATGGGCCCTGTACGTGAAGGCGATATTTTAATGTTACTCGACACAATCAGAGAAGCTAAGGAGATCAGAACTCCTTAATAACTTAGGTTATTATGAGCTTATCTTACTTAAAGAAGGTGTTTTAACATGAGAACTTGTTCATTCTGTGGTAAAGAAATAGAAGACGGTACCGGTAAAATGTACGTTAAGAAAGACGGATCCATCTATTTCTTCTGTAGTAGTAAATGTGAAAAAAATATGATCAAACTTGGTAGAGTACCAAGAAAAGTTAAATGGGTTAAACAATGATTGAAAGAAGCTTTGTTATGATGAAACCTGATGCGGTATCTAGACGTTTAATGGGTCAAGTTTTAAGCCGTTTTGAAGCTAAAGGTCTTAAAATCGTAGCTATGAAATTAAGACAAATTGATGAAGATTTAGCAAAAGAACATTATGGAGAACACTCTGAAAAACCATTTTTCAACGGTTTAGTGGAATACATCACTTCTGCTCCAGCTTTAACCATGGTTATTGAAGGGGACGATGCTATTTCTGTAATCAGAAAAATGGTAGGAGCAACCAATCCTAAAGAAGCAGATGTTGGAACCATTAGAGGAGATTTCGGTATGGATACTGGAAGAAACATTATCCACGCATCTGATGCACCTGAATCTGCTAAAAGAGAAATTGCTCTTTTCTTCGATGAAGAAGAAATTTGTGATTATTCTATGTCTGATAACGCTTGGATTTACGAATAGATTCGGATTTCTAAAAAAATCGGATATTCGTTGTCTGTAATCGAATTAAAATTATTATTGTTTAAATTTATTGAATTATTTAATTGAATTATTTAGTTGTGAGTGGAGTTATATGAAGATTAGATCCCCAATTGTATCTGTTTTAGGTCATGTAGACCATGGTAAAACTACCCTTTTGGATTATATCCGAGGAAGTACTGTAGCTGATAGGGAAGCTGGAGGTATTACCCAGCACATCGGAGCTACTGAAATACCAATAGATACAATTAATGAAATATGTGGCGATTTTATAGCCAGATTATCCATTAAGGATACAATTCCCGGATTGTTTTTTGTAGACACTCCGGGGCATGCTGCATTTACATCACTTCGTAAACGTGGTGGAGCTTTAGCGGATTTGGCTATTTTAATTGTTGACATTAACGAAGGTTTCAAACCTCAAACCTATGAGGCAATCAATATATTGAAAATGTATAAAACTCCATTTATCGTTGTAGCAAATAAGATTGACAGAATCTTTGGATGGGATATCCATGAAGGCGCTTCCTTTATGGAAAGCTTTAAGGAGCAAGCTCCAAGAGTGCAAACCGATTTGGATTTGAAAATCTATGAGCTCATTGGAAAATTGCATGAGGAAGGATTCCAGTCTGAAAGATTTGACAGAGTCACTGACTTTGCAAGCCAAATTACAATCATTCCAATCTGTGCAAAATCAGGTGAAGGTATCATTGAGCTAATTGCAATGTTGCTCGGTCTTGCTCAGGAATACTTAACTGAACAATTGGAAATCCATGAAGACGCTCCTGCAAAAGGAACTGTATTGGAAGTCAAGGAAGAAACCGGTCTTGGAGTGACCGTTGATAGCATTATCTATGATGGTGTGCTCCGTGATGGTGATGAAATTGCTTTAATGGATGCAAACAATGTTGTAAAAACCAAAATCAGATCTATCTTAAGGCCTCTCCCTCTTGAAGAGATGAGAGATTCCAAGAAGAAATTCAAAAAGGTTGATGAGGTTGTTGCAGCAGCAGGTATCAAGATAGCTGCTCCAAATCTTGACGATGTTGTTTCAGGTTCTCCTCTTAGAGTATTGAATGATGATGAGGATGTTGAAGCGGAATTGTTGAAGGAATTGGAGGACATTACCGTTGATACTGATGATGAAGGTTTATTCGTTAAGGCAGACACTTTAGGTTCCCTTGAAGCGGTTGTTCACTTGCTTAAGGAAATGGAAATTCCAATTAGGTCTGCAGAAATAGGTGATGTAAACAAAAGGGATGTAATAGATGCATCCATTGCTAAGGATGAAAACATTGAGCATGGTGTAATCATTGCATTTAATGTAAAGGTACATCCAAAAGCTCTTGACGATTTAAATAATTCTGGCGTTAAGCTCTTCCAAGGTGATGTAATCTATCAGATCACTGAAGATTATGAAGCTTGGGTCCAAGAGAGAAAAGAAGCTCAGAAAAAGCAATGGCTTGATGCAATCATCAAACCTGCTAAATTCATGATTCTTCCAAAACTCATATTCAGGCAAAGTAAACCTGCAATTTGCGGTATTGAAGTTGAAGCAGGAACCGTTAAACAAGGATATGCTTTAATGAGTGCAAATGGTGACTATGTAGGTACCATTGCCAGTATGGAAGATAAGGGTGAAACATTGACTGCAATCTCCAGAGGTCAAAGGGTTGCTATGGCTATCAACGATGCTGTAGCTGGAAAGGACTTTGAAGAGGGAGACACATTATATGTAGACATTCCTGAAAAGCATTATAAGATTTTGGAAAGAGAGTTTAAGGACAAATTGAATGAAGATGAATTCATGGCCCTTGATGAAATCTTGGAAATCAAGCGTAGAAGAGATCCGGATTGGGGTAAATTCGGTCTTTTTGAATATTGATTAAATCATAGTTCATATTTCAATGAGATTCTGGAAAGTTCATTTAACAATATAATTTGATGATGATTTCACATATATTAAGATTATAGAATAAATACTAGAGATTAGGAAAGATTAAATTCCGAAAAATAAAAGGAGGAATTTTATTGGCATTTAAAATTGTTGTATCTGAAAAAGAATTAAGTTATCAATTAGAAGTTGATGATGGAAAACAATTAAACGGTTTAAAAATCGGAGAGGAATTCGATGGTCAAATCGTTGGTTTAGATGGCTACACTTTAAAAATCACTGGTGGTAGTGACAAAAACGGTTTCGCTATGAAAAAAGACGTTGATGGTCCTAGAAGAATCAAAAGTCTTTTAACCGGTGGAGTAGGCTACAAACCTATAGGCGATGGTGTTAAAAGAAGAAAAACCGTAAGAGGAAACACTATCTCTGAAGATATTGTTTTAATTAACACTGTTGTTACCAAAGCAGGTAGCAAATCCATATCTGATATCTTAAATCCTGAAGAAGAGGAAGCAGAAGAATAATCAGATAACTAATGATTAATGAAATTTATAATGAAATTCCCATTTCATTATTATTTTTCAATTTTTCATTGAGTCTAAAATTAAAATAATTTTTATTTGAAATTATTAAAATTAAATTTTTATTATATTT
>NZ_JAEDCO010000038.1 GCF_016294135.1 Methanobrevibacter ruminantium | reverse complement strand
TTATAATAGTTTATATAAATATAAAAACATAATGTTAAATCATCATTTTTAAAAAGATTAAAGGAGATAAAAATGGTTCCAAAAGTAATGATTATTTTAGGAAGTGCATCAGATAGGAAAATAGCTGAAAAGGCTACAAAAATCCTGGAAAAACTTCAAATTCCATATAGCCTCAAGGTGGCTTCCGCTCATAGGACTCATGACAAGGTAAAAGGGCTTGTCATTGATGGAACAAAAGATGGAGTGGAGGTATTCATAGCTATTGCAGGGCTTGCAGCACACTTGCCAGGTGCAATAGCTGCATATACACACAGGCCTGTAATAGGTGTTCCTGTAGATGGAGCAATTGAAGGGCTGGATGCCTTATATGCATGTGTTCAAATGCCTTACCCAATAGCTGTTCCAACCGTTGGAATAAACAGGGGAGACAATGCAGCCATCCTTGCAGGACAAATAATAGCATCTCATAATAAAGATGTGAAAGCAAATATTTCCAAGCTTAGAGAAGAATATCAGGAAAAGGTTGAAAATGGAGAGAAAGAACTTTTAGCAGACATAGAAGGGGAATATCTTAACAAGGACTACTTGTCAGACATAAGTTATGAAAAGACCGAATACAATGAGACCTTGGACAACACTCCAGATGTTATGATTCTAGCTGGAAGCCATTCAGACAGTGCAATTGCACAAAAAACTGCTATTTTGCTTGAAAGAATGCATATCAGCTACAAGCTCGATTACATTTCACCTGTAAGGGATGTCGAAGCATTCGAGGAGTACATGGCAAAAAGGGCAAATGCAAAAGTATTCATAGCTATAAGCGGACTTTCAAGTGTAGTGGCTGGATCCATAGTCGCCTTAAGTGAAAAGCCGGTAATAGGAGTTCCATGTGAGAAAAAACTCTCAGGCCAAGATGCCTTATACTCTATGGTAAACATGCCTCCTGGAATGCCAATTGGAACCGTTGGCATTGATAATGGAAAAAATGCGGCAATAGTAGCTGGAGAAATACTTGCACTTAACGATGAAAAGGTGGAAGAGCGATTGAAATGGATTAGAAGTAAATCAGGGGATTTATAAATATCATTATTAATTTATGACAACTTAAAATATCTAAACGAAAATTATTATTTCTAATATTATTTACTAAAAACCTATAAAGTGATTATCATGGCAGATATGAAGATTATTCAAATTGATAAGGAAGTTGACCCAGTTTATGAGGCAACTAAAATATTAAAGCAATATCCAAAGGATACTGTAATATTAAACAATGTAAAAGGCTTTGACATGCCGGTAGTATCCGGAATATGCAATACACGTCAAAAAATAGCTGATTCCCTTGGATGTGAGGTCAGTGAAATAACTCAAAAGATTATAGATGGAATGAACAATCCTATTCCAGTAACTGATTTCATTGACCCTAAAGAGGAATACAATACAAAAAGAGCTGATTTAACAAAATTACCTATTCTAACCCACTATAAACGTGACGCTGGAGCTTACATTACAGCTGGAGTCGTGATTGCAAAGGACCCTGAAACTGGAGTTCAAAATGCATCCATTCACAGAATGCTTGTATTGGATAAAAAGACATTGGCTATTCGTATTGTACCTAGAAACCTTTATACCTATTTCCAAAAGGCTAAGGCACAAGGAAAAGACCTACAGATTGCAATAGCTATTGGAATGGATCCATCAACACTTCTTGCAAGTACCACTTCAATTCCAATCGATGCTGATGAGATGGAAGTTGCTAATGCATTTAAGAATGGAGAGCTAACCCTTGTAAACTGCAAAGGCGACCTTAAAGTGCCTGATGCTGATATCATTCTTGAAGGTTCCATATCAGTTACTGAAACCCATAAGGAAGGGCCGTTTGTTGATTTGACTGACACTTACGACCACATCAGGGATGAACCTGTTATCAATATAACTAAAATGTATATCAAAAAGGAAAATGCAATGTATCATGCGATTCTCCCTGCTGGATTTGAGCACAAGCTTTTGCAAGGACTTCCACAAGAGCCTAGAATTTTCAATGCAGTTAAAAACACTTTGCCTACCGTGCAAAACGTAGTGTTAACAGAAGGAGGCTGCTGCTGGTTGCATGCTGCAGTGTCAATCAAGAAGCAAACTGAAGGAGATGCAAAGAATGTGATGATGGCAGCTCTTGCAGCTCACCCATCCTTGAAGCATGTTGTAGTAGTGGATGAGGATGTTGACATCTTCGACCCTCAAGACATTGAATATGCAATAGCTACTAGAGTAAAAGGTGATGACGACATAATAATCATTCCAAAGGCAAGAGGGTCATCACTTGATCCAGTGGCTAAACCTGATGGAACTACCACTAAAGTAGGTGTGGATGCTACAAAATCCATATTGGAGAGGGAAAAGTTCGAAAGGGTTAGTTTTAGTGAATAATGAATATATCCATTAGATTCTATTTTTAAAAAGGTGGGGAAATGGGAATAAAAACCAAAGCAAAAAACGTCATTAAAAAGACAAAAATTTTCAAAGTTTACAAAAATTACAAGAAAATAGAAATACTAGCAAAAAAACAAGAAAAAATGGCTAAAAAACAAGGAAAAATAAATGTATCTAATAATAAGCTTGTAAATAGCTTATTTGTTGATTATGAATTGATACCTACTCCAAGACTTAAAAATTTCCAAGACTTGTCCGTGGAATTTCTAAAATTGATTGATAAAATTTGCTTAAAGCATGATATTGAATGGATGATTGAAGGAGGGCTTGTTTTAGGTTCTGTACGTCATGGCGGTTTCATACCATGGGACGATGATTTGGATATCGGAATGCTAAGAGACCATTATGACCATTTCATTGATGTCGTCGAAAAGGAATTTGAAAGAGTTGGCCTTAAAGAAAACGTTAAAGTCGTTTATAAAAAGAGAATCTGGTATGATCAAAAGGTAAATGCTTTCGTGCAAATTTTATACTATGATGAAAGTAAAATTGGACGCAGCCTCGCTGGAGTGGATGTCTTCCCTTATGATTATTTAGCAGACTATAAGGGAGAAAATCTCAGTGATGCATATGAAGAGGCTAAAAAAGAATTCTATTGGGACCTTACCCATGGTGTTGAAAGAAAAGACGCTTATAAAAACCTTTATGAAAAACTAAATCTTACTCACGAAAAACAGGATCATTTTATTCATGGAATAGAAGGCCCTGCAGGTAAAAGAGGAGTGATTGATGTAATGGCATTCGAAACCGATAAGATGTTGCCTTTCGAAAGAATCAATTTCCATGGCGCTATGTTACCAGGCCCTAAAGACACTGATTACTATTTAAAATTTATTTATAAGGACTTTTGGGGAATACCTGATTCAATAACTGTGCATAACAGAATGCCTAGAATAAGAAGAGCTCCAAATATAACTGAAATATTGGGGAAAAAC
Organism: Methanobrevibacter ruminantium; assembly: GCF_016294135.1. Lineage (NCBI taxonomy): Archaea > Methanobacteriati > Methanobacteriota > Methanobacteria > Methanobacteriales > Methanobacteriaceae > Methanobrevibacter > Methanobrevibacter ruminantium. Next base: position 9,889 of record NZ_JAEDCO010000038.1, on the reverse strand, counting down.
GTTGACAAATTAAGGGAAATCAATGAAAATTTCGATGACTTATAAAAACTGTTGCTTTGAAAAAAAGTAGCGAAAACCATTAAAGGAACTATTATTTTAAAAAAAACAAGTAAGTGAAAACCATTAAAGGAACTATTATTTTAAAAAAAAACAAGTAAGTGAAAACCATGACATTAAATGTAGGAATAGTAAGTGCGGGAGCTATGGGTACTGCAATAGCACAAATCATCTCACCAAACTGCGATAATATTTACCTTTATGCAAGAAGGAAAGAAGTTTGTGACAATATCAATGATACTGGATACAACTTCCATTATTATCCAAATACTGAGTTGCATAAAAACATCTCTGCTGTAAATGAATTGGAAGACTTGAAATCAATGGATGTGTTATTCTTATGCATTCCCTCTTCAATAATGAGGGAAATTAGTTCAAAATTGAACAAAATAGTTTCAAAAGAGTGCATTTTTGTAAACACTTCAAAAGGATTGGAAAAAGGCACCAATAAAAGAATGAGTGAAATTATTGAAGAAGAAACAAATAGGCCACCTATAGTGTTATCCGGACCTAACATTGCATCTGAAATGGCTAAAAATAATTTTTCAGCCACTACAATTGCAGGATTCAACAAACATGATTTGGAAATTGTTGAAAAATTGTTGTCTACAGACAGATTCAAGGTAAATGCAAACAATGATGTCATAGGAACTGAATGGTGCGGAACCATAAAAAATGTGATGGCTATTTCACAAGGACTTTGTGAAGGAATGGAACTCAATGCAAATGCAAGGCTTGCAGTATTTACAATGAGTTTTAATGAAATTAAAGACCTGATTGAAATTCTTGGTGGAGAAAGGGATACTGTAGATGATTACTGCGGTTTTGGAGACATGGTTACTGCATCAATGCTAAATGTCAGTAGAAATCATACACTTGGTAAATTATACGGTCAAAGAATTGTTATTGATGAAAAAGCTACAGGTGTTCTTTTTGAAGGAAAAAACACAACAGAAATATTGAAAGGAATTTGTGAAGAGGTTAACTTCAACTCCTTAACTGTGAATTTTGTTTATGATGTTTTAATAAATGGAAAAACACCTGTAGAAGCATTTGATGAATTATGGACACAAATGTAGAAAAAAATAATTATAAGGATAATTTTAAAAGTAGGATAACATGATATACGGAGCAGTCTTAGCAGGTGGAACAGGTGAAAGATTAGGTCTTGGAATGCCTAAGCAATTCTATAAAATCGGAAACAAACCTATCTTAATTCATTCAGTAGAGGCCTTCTTGAAAGTGGAAGAATTTGACTATGTGATAGTTTCATCCCCTAAAGATTATATTGACAAGACAAAAGAGCTTATTGATGAATACATAGAAAACACTGAAAAAATAATTGTTATAGAAGGTGGAGTTACAAGGAATGACACAATTCTAAACTCAATTGACCAAACCGATAAAGAAGAGGAATCCATTATGGTAACTCATGATGGAGCTAGAATTTTTGTAAGTCCTGAACAAATACAGAAAAGCATTGACTGCGCAAAGGAGCATACTGCATCCTGTCCTGTTATACCATCCACCGATGTCATTTTCCAATCAATTGATAAGAAACATCTTGATGAAATCCCACTTAGAAAAAATCTTATGAGGGCTCAAACCCCTCAAGCATTTAAGATTACAAGATTTATTGAAATCTATAACGACTTAAGCGATGATGAAATAAAGCTATTGGATGAAGCAATGGCATTATTCCACTTAAGAAATGAGGATATCTGCCTATTTGAAGGTGATCCTTCTAATTTCAAAATAACCAATCCATTTGATATTGATGTGGCCGAAACCATGATTAATAAACGGAAATAATTATAATTCAAAATACAAAAATGATTCAATTAACCCATTAATAAACGGAAATAATTATAATTCAAAATACAAAAAGGTGAAAATATGGAAAAAGTAGCTATTATAGGAGCAGGAGCATTGGGAACCGCACTTGCTCAAACCGTAGCTGAAAACGCAAATGAAGTCTATCTGCATTTAAGAAGAGAAGAACTCATGGAAGAAATAAACAATACGGGATTCAACAATGAATATTATCCAAATACCCGATTGAAAGACAATATAATTACTACTATGGATTATGATGACATAAAAGACTGCAAGGTTATTATACTTGCCATCCCTTCTTCTGCATTTAGGTCTGTTCTTAAAGACCTTAAAGGAGTGATTAGGGAAGATGCAATTCTTGTTACCACTGCAAAAGGAATCGAATACCCTTCACTTAAAACAATGGGAAACCTTATTGAAGAGTACTTTGATGACCAGTATGTGGCATTGTCAGGCCCTAACTTTGCATCTGAGATAATGCTTAGGCTTTCCACAGTCTCAAATATAGCATCAAGAAGTCGTGAAAATGCGGAAATCGTAAAATCCGTGCTTAACACTCCCCAATTCAAGGTGAAAATAATTGATGATGTTGTAGGACTTGAGATATGTGGCGTTACAAAGAATATCAATGCAATAGCTAATGGTATTTGCGAAGGAATGAACATCAATGAAAATGCCAGATATGGTGTTCTTACAAAAGGATTTAGCGAAACAAAAGATATCATAAAAAGCATTGGTGGAGAGGAATCTACAGTAAACGAATATTGTGGATTTGGTGATTTAGTTCTTACATCCATTTCCATGGAAAGCAGAAACCATACACTTGGAGTATTGTATGGCCAAAGATTAATTATTGATGAAAAGGCTAGTGGAGCCATATTTGAAGGAAAGAACTCAATTAAGGCAATGAAGGACATTTGCAATAAGTACAATACAAAAAGTGTGATTGTTGACTTTGTTTATGATGTGATTATCAATCAAGTCCCACCTAAATTGGCTTTTAGAGTATTATGGGATAATATCGAATAGATTTTAGCATGAAACGGTGAATGGATATGGATATAGAAAAAGAAGCTATAGAAAAACCTTTAGTTAGTATTATCGTTCCAGTTTATAACACTGAAGAGTATCTTGAAGAATGTTTGGATTGTTTAGTGAATCAAACATTGCAAAATATTGAAATAATCTGTATTAATGATGCCAGTACCGACAATTCCTTAGAAATTGTTAATGATTTTTCGCAAAATGATGAAAGAATAAAAGTAATGAACAATGAAACAAACCAAGGCCCATCAATAACAAGAAACATAGGTATAAAAGCAGCAAAAGGGGAATATATAGTATTTTTTGATTCAGATGACATAATAGAAACTGATGCATATGAAAAACTATACAATGAAGCTAAAGAACATGCCCAAGATATGATAATATACAACTTTAAAAGATTCGATGATAATGGCGTGGAATGGTTTGAAACATTGCAGAAAAATTCAAATATTGATGAATATGTTGAACGAACAAATATCCTAGAGCATCCTGAATTAATATGGAATACCACCTCATGCAATAAATTCATTAAAAGAGATTTATTAATAAAAAATGATTTGAGATTTTTAGAAAAAAGATTATTTGAAGATCTTTTATTTTCAACACAAGTCCAATGCTTAACCGATTCAATTGGAATATATCCTGAAGTTGTATATAAATGGAGATTTAGAGCAAAAGGAAATAAATCAATATCACAAAGCAATGAAAACATAAAAAATTTAAAAGACCGCATTTTCATATCCAATGAAATAATTGCTCTTCTAAAAGAAAACGAAAAATACAAACCATTGCTCCCTCACCTTTATAAAAAATTATTGAAGCATGACTTTATCATTTTCATAAATCAATTAGACATAGCTGATGATGAGTTTAAAGAAACCTTGATAAGTGAAATAGTGCCATTGATTGAAACTTTCCCAATGGAATCATTTGATGATATAGGTGAACTCTCAAAAGCTAAATACAATCTATTACTTAAGGAAGATTTTGAAAATATTATCCTCATTGTAAAATATGAGAAATCAACTAATCAAATTACAAATGCTAAAATAAAAGAGAAAAATGCTGAAATAAGGCAATTGAGAATAAAAAAAGAAGAAATAAGAAAAGAAAAAAATGCTGAAATAAGGCAATTGAGAATAAAAAAAGAAGAAATAAGAGCTAGAAAAGAAGAAATAAGAAAAGAAAAAAATGCAAAAATAAAAGAATTAAAACAAAAGAACAGAGAACAGAGAGAAGAAATAAAAGAACTCAAATCAACCAAGGGCTGGATGAAATATAAGAAAAACAACCTTTTTGAAAGAGGAAAAAATAAATTTTAATAAAAATAATCCCAATTATCCAATTTAACTTAAAAAATACAAAAGAGGAAAAGAAATGATAGGCGTAATACTTGCTGCTGGAATGGGAACTAGATTAAGACCATTGACTGACAACATTCCAAAGGCACTTCTTGAAATAAACGATATGACATTACTTGAGAGAATGATTAAAAACTGCATCGATGCAGGCATGGAAAAATTCATAGTCCTTGTAGGGTATAAGAAGGAAACTGTGGAAAACATATGCCCTGAAATAGGTGAAAAATATGGTATTGAAATAAAAGTATTGGAAAACGAAAAATACGATGTAACCAATACCTCAGTATCAACATACATTGCAAGCAAGTACATTGAGGAAAATGACAAGGATGATTTCATTCTAGTTAACGGAGACAATGTGGTTGATCCAGAAATCATATCAAGACTTGCAGAAACCAAAAACACAAGTATGATTGTTGATAATTTTAAAGAGCTTAATGAAGAATCATTCAAGCTTATCATTGCAAATGAATCATTGAACAAGGACAATTCAATAGCTAACGGAAGGATTGAAGACATCGGTAAAGGCTTGGATATTCCATCATCTTCTGGGGAATTCATTGGAGTGTCAAAAGTAGTTGCAGATGATATTGTTCAATTCAATAGAATACTTGAAGAAAAGATAGAGGAAGACCCTCAAAACTACTATGACTTTGCATACAAGGACTTGAGTGAAACCACAATCATTGACTATGTACTGACCAATGGCCTTAAATGGACTGAAATAGATGACCACACAGACTGGGAAAATGCTCAAATCCTAGTGGAAGAATTGGAAAACAAAACTAAAAGTTAAAACATGAAAAGTTAAAAAAATTAATCTAATATTAATGGGAATGAAACTATGTTAAATCTTAAAGAAATGATAAAAAGAATAGTAATTGCAGGGTATAATTTATCATCCCATTTTATTCCTGTTAAAAATAACGTCATAATGTTTGAAAGCAGTAATGGCCGAAACTACACTGGAAATCCACGTTATATCTATGAAGAAATGGTAAATCAAGGTTTAGATAAAAAATACAAATGTGTATGGTCAGTGCAGAATCTGGAAATTGAAATACCTGGAAACTGTTTAAAGATTAAAAGATCAGGGGCTAATTTTTTATACTACAGCCTTAGAAGTAAATTCTGGATATTTGATTCAAGACATCAATACTACCTTAAAAAAAGCAATGATACAAAATACATTCAAACATGGCATGGCACCCCTCTTAAAAAGCTTGCTTTAGATATGGATAAGGTAAACATGAGCGGGCACAAGGATATTGAAGAATATAAACAAAAATTCAAGGAAAGCACTTCAGTTTGGGATTATCTCATATCACAAAACAGCTACTCATCTGAAATATTTAAAAGAGCATTTGCATTCAATGGCGAAATGCTTGAGATAGGCTACCCTAGAAATGACATCCTAATCAATGAAAACAATGAAACCAAGATAAATGAGATAAAAAATAAACTTGGTATAGATAAATACAAAAAAATTATTCTTTATGCACCAACTTGGCGAGATAATGAATTTTACCAAAGTGGAGTCTATAAATTTGCAACAGAAATGGATTTTAAAACCATGCAAAATGCTTTATCTGATGATTACGTTTTGATAGTGAAATTCCATTACCTTGTAAAGGACAGAATAGATTGGGCAGAATATGATGATTTCGTTGTTGAATGCAATGAAATGTGGGACATTCAAGAACTTTATCTTATCTCTGACATTTTAATAACAGATTACTCTTCAGTAATGTTTGATTATTCTCTATTAAACAGGCCAATCCTATTCTTCACATATGACATGAAATTCTACAAAGACAATTTAAGGGACTTTTACTTTGACATAAACACAGTTCCAGGACCCCTGCTAGAAACTACAGAAGAACTTATTGATTTTATAAAAAACAACACAGAAGAAGAGTATTTTGAAAAATACGGTGATAAATACCTGGCTTTCCAAGAGAAATATAATGAATTCGATGATGGAAATGCATCAGACAACATAATAAAATTAATAAAAAGTTTAAAATAGTCATGAGATGACTTCATTAATAGATTTAATTCAAGTGATAAAATGACATTTATTAGTATTATTATTCCATTCAATAGTGAAAAAAGATATTTAAAAGATTGTCTTCAAAGTTTAAGGGAAGAAAACCTAGAGGATATCGAAACAATCATTATTCTAAATGGAATAAGTGAAAACAAAGAAGATTCAACAAATATTTATACTGTAAATGCATTGATAAAGGAATATGAAAAGGATTTAAACATTATTGTAAAATCATTTGACAATTCTATTGGAGTATCAAAAGCAAGAAATATGGGACTCGAAATAGCTACCGGAGAATATGTTTGATGGGGATGACTACATATTCAAAGGAGGATTGGATAAATTAATTGAAGTCTCAAAAAAAACAAATGCTGATTTTATAAATGGAGAAAGAATGGAAACACTTTATATAAAAGATCGCTTTGATGAGGAACTTGAAAAAAGGGATAATCTATTCTTAACCAGAAAAAATTCCTCAGATTTAGAGTATTTCATGGAACTTCTTACTTTAAAAGATTCAGAAAGTGCAGATATCTTTTCCGCACTACATTCTTTAATAAAAAAAGAAATAGTTAAAGAAATAAGATTTGATGAAGAAAAAAAATATTTCTCAGATTACTCATTCATGATAAAAGCGATTAATAAATCTAATAACTTTAAATCAGCCGAAAATGCACTGTATGCAAAAAGACAGCGAGATGATAGCATAAATTCACCATCATTGACAGATGAAGCGAATATCGATTACTTCAAATATTCCATAGAGGAATATGAAAAAATAAAGGAATCAATCGAAGAATTTAATGACAAAAATAAAAAAGATGTATTAAAATCAGCGATTAATGAAAAAATATTATCATATTACTTAAACATATATTCAAAAATGTTTAGATCTGATAAAAAGTGGAGAAATGAAAACTTTGATAAAATATCACAAGTTTCCAAAGATTTAGATATCGATAATATAAAAAATTACAAAAAAGAAATAATTGCTTTACAAAATCACGATTTAAAATCAGTCACTAAATACATTAACTTTAGATTAGCTAAAGCAAAATTTAAAGAAATAATCAATAATTTAAATTGGGATTTGCTTGTTCAAACAATCTATTTGAATATATTTAATAAAATGAAAATTAAAGACAATAGAATTTGTTTAATTAGCTTTAGAGGAGATTTTTATACGGATAGTCCAAAATATATCTACCAATACTTATTAGAGGAATACGGGGATAAATTTGAATATATTTGGATTATTAATGATAAAAATACTAATATTCCAGGAAAACCAAAAAAAGTAAAAAGAGATTCACTAAAATATTTTTATTACATTGCAACTTCAAAATATTGGGTAACTAATGGAAGACAACCTTTTAAACTTTTAAAAAGACCTCAACAAGTTATTCTATCCACTTGGCATGGAACCCCACTTAAAAGACTTGGTTTGGATATAGGCAATATCCATTCAGGTAGCCCAGGAATCAAAAAAACATATGTAAAAAACGCTAAGGAATGGAATTACCTAGTATCTCCAAATAGATATACTAGTGAAATCTTAAAAAGCGCTTTTCTATATGAAGGAGAAATACTAGAGGTAGGATATCCTCGAAACGACATTTTATACAATGCTAGTGAAAAAGATGTGAGAGAAATAAAAAAGAATTTGAATCTTCCTGAAGATAAAAAAATCATTTTATATGCCCCAACTTGGAGAGATGATGATTTTTACGATATAGGCGAATATAAATTCAATTTAAAACTTGACCTAGACAAATTGAAAGATGAATTTAGCGAAGAATATATTATCCTCATTAGAACCCATTACTTCATAGCCAATAAGTTAGATTTAAGTAATTATAAAGGATTTGCAATAGACGTGTCAAAATATGATGATATAGCAGAATTATACTTAATCTCAGATATTTTAATAACAGATTATTCCAGTGTATTCTTTGACTTTGCAAATCTTAAAAGACCTATTCTTTTCTTTACATACGATCTTGATAAATATGAGCATGTTTTAAGAGGATTTTATATTGATATCCATAAGGATGTTCCAGGACCCCTGCTTTTCTCTACAGAAGAGGTGATTGACAATATAAAAAACATTGACAATGTAGTTGATGATTTTGGAGAGAAATATGATGAGTTCTATGAAAGGTTTTGCAGCATTGATGATGGTAGAGCAACTGAAAGAATTGTCAAGAGAGTCTGGAAATAAGCAACACTTTATAATTTTTAAATAATTATTTCATTATTTTCATGGAATCATGACCAAAACTTAATACTTTGCATTCAAGCTTTTTGAAACTTTATTTACTTTAAAAAAAAACTTTCAATGAATAAATTAAAAAAATAGTAATGGCGGATATTATAAAATGAAATTTAATTCATGCCCGCAATTAATGCAATGGCCATCCCTTATTCTTTTTTTATCGCTGTTGCAATATCTTTCCCTTGCAATCAAAAGTTCACCGCAATTAGGGCAATAGCTATTGTTGTCAGCAGGCATGTTTCCCAAATAAACATATTCAATACCCATATCTATAGCTATTTCCTTAGCCCTTAAAAGGTAATCTGTTTTTGTTGGGTTTTCATCGCTCATCTTATGCATTGGGAAAAACCTTGAAAAGTGAATGGGAACCTCTTTCCCCAATTCCTCCAATACGAAATTGCAGATTGATCTTATGTGGTCTTCATCTGTATTCAAGTCATTTATCAAAAGAGTGGTTATTTCCAAATGAGTACCATATTTATTTTTTGCATCATGAATGATTTTTAGATTGTCAAGAACAATGTCCAATTCACCGCCGCAAATTTCCCTATAGAGACTGTCATCAAAGAACTTCAAGTCAATATTAAAAGCGTCAATAAATTTCAGTGTTTCATCTAATGATTCCTCACTCATATAGCCATTGGAAACATATGCATTTTTAAGATTTTCCTTATGTGAAATCAAGGAGGTTTCACGGGCGAAGTCAAAGTATAGCGTAGGTTCATTATAGGTCCAAGAAATCGATAGGCAATTGTCATTAATAGCATTTTTAACGATGGTTTCTGGTAGTATTTGAGTTGAGTTGAATTCATCATAAGAATTCATTGAAAGCATATAGTTCTGACAGTTCAAACATGAGAAATTACACCCAAAACCTCCTATTGAGTATGTTGAGGAACCAGGCAAGAAGTGATACAACGGCTTCTTCTCAATAGGGTCTGTATGGCATGAAGCTATTCTATGATAATTTAAAGAATATAATTTTCCTTCAATGTTTTTTTGTGTCTTGCAGAATCCTAAACCATCATTGGCTATCTTGCACATCCTTCCGCATAGATTGCATTGGACTGGTTTTTCACTTGATGAATTCCCTTCGTAGAGTTTAGTGTAAAAGCTGGATTCCTTCATCATAAAACACCTGATATAATTGTTTAGAAATTATAATGATTGATATAAATTCAATTAATGAAACAAGGTTAAGCATTGTCTATTTGAGATGTTGATAACCTCTTGAGCTTATTTTTTCAATTTGACCATTTGAGA
>NZ_JAEDCO010000037.1 GCF_016294135.1 Methanobrevibacter ruminantium | reverse complement strand
AATAGAACACTTGTAAATATAAAATATAACAATTGTTATTTTTTAATGATTATATTAAAAATATTTCAAAAAGAATATTTTTAAGAATTTTATTAAATGTCTAATTTATTAAAATCCACTAGTATTCATTGTATTTATTAATTAATTTATATTATAGGTGATAAAATGGCTAACAAAAATTATGGATTAAGTACTTTAGGATTACATGCAGGACAAGAAGAACCAGACCCAGCAACAGGATCCAGAGTGGTTCCGATTTATCAAACTTCATCTTATGTATTTAAGGATACGGATGAAGCAGCAAATAGATTTGCTCTTCAGGAATTTGGTCAAATTTACGGTAGATTAACTAACCCTACTTCAGATGCATTTGAAGCAAGAATTGCAGCAATAGAAGGAGGTAATTCTGCAATATCTGCTGCTAGTGGTTTAGCTGCTATTACTTATGCATTATTAAACATTACCCAACCTGGTGATGAAATAGTTTCTGCAGATAATTTATATGGTGGAACATACCAATTGTTTGATTACACTTTTAAAGATTTGGCACGTAATGTTATCTTTGTAGATTCTCAAGATTTAGATGCTTTTGAAGCTGCTATTACTGATAAGACAAAAGCAATTTATGTGGAATCTATCGGAAATCCAAAATTGGATGTTCCTGAATTTGAAAAACTAGCTGAAATCGCTCATTCTCATGATATTCCATTAGTGGTTGATAATACTGCTGCTGTTGGATTAGTAAGACCTTTAGAACATGGAGCAGATGTAATTGCAGCTTCTGCAACCAAGTTTGTTGGAGGTCATGGTACTGCTGTAGGAGGATATATTGTCGATAGCGGTAAATTCAATTGGGGTAATGGTAAATTCCCTACCCTTTCTGAACCAGATCCAAGTTATCATGGTCTAAACTATTGGGAAGTATTCGGTGATTTCCCAGGTCTTGGAAATATTGCTTACACTCTTCGTATTAGAGCAAGATTATTAAGAGACTTAGGTGCAACCCTTGCTCCAGTTCACAGTTTCATATTCTTGCAAGGTTTAGAAACTTTATCCATCCGAATGGCTAAACATTCTGAAAATGCATTAAAAGTAGCTAAACATTTAGAACAACACCCTGCAGTAAGTTGGGTAAGTTATCCTGGACTTGAAAGCCATCCAACACATGAAACTGCTAAAAAATACTTAGGAGATCAATATGGTGCTCTATTAACATTCGGTGTTAAAGGTGGACTTGAAGCAGGAAAAGAATTCATTGATAATGTGGAATTGTTATCTTTACTTGCTAATATTGGTGATGCAAAAAGTTTAGTTATCCACCCAGCTTCTACTACACACCAACAATTGACTCCAGAAGAACAGGAAAGCACTGGTGTAACTCCTGACTTGATTAGAGTATCTGTAGGTCTTGAAGATGTAGAGGATATCATTGCGGATATTGATCAAGCTTTAGATAAAGTTACTGCTAAATTTGGAGAATAATTAAATTCTCCAATTTTTTTAATTTTTTAATACTCTCAATTTTTATTTTTTTTTTAAATTTTAATATTTTTTCACTTATTACTCACTTATTTTTTCAATTAATTCTTCAATTTCCATAATGCTATTTTTTAAAAAAATAAGTTAAACCTAAACTTTATATACTAAAACTTACTAATAATAAATTAGGAAATATAACTATAGTTATATTTTTTAAAAAATTATGATGAGGTAATTATTTTATCTTTAAAATAATTAATGTAATTACTAAAAAAATAATTTTTATTAGAGGAAAAATCGGAGAGCTAACTATGATATATATGGATAATTCTGCTACTTCTCCAGTAAAAGAAGAAGTATTTAATGCAATGGTACCTTATTTAAAAGAAGAATTCGGAAATCCTTCCACTTTTTATAAATTAGGTAGAAATGCTAAAAAAGCGGTTGAAGAAGCTCGTGAACATGTAGCAAAATTAATTAATGCTGATACAAGAGAGATTATATTTACAAGTGGAGGTACTGAATCTGACAATATGGCTATTAAAGGGGCAGCTTTAAAATTTGAAGATAGAGGAAAGCACATTATTACAACAGAAATTGAGCATCCGGCAGTACTTAGAACTTGTGAATTCTTGGAAACAAGAGGATATGAAGTTACTTATTTGCCAGTGAATGAAAATGGGATCATCAGTATAGAAGATTTAAAAAATGCAATTAGGGAAGATACAATCTTAATTTCTGTAATGCATGCAAATAATGAGATAGGAACTATACAACCAATTGAAGAAGTAGGTAAGATTGCAAAGGAAAATGGAATTATCTTCCATTGTGATGCAGTGCAATCTGTAGGTAAGATTCCAGTTGATGTTAAAGAAGCAAATATTGACTTGTTGTCTATTTCCTCCCATAAGATTTATGGTCCAAAAGGTGTTGGAGCAATATTCATTAGAAAAGGAGTAAAATTAGAATTATTGATTCATGGAGGAGGTCAAGAGAACGGCCTTAGGTCAGGTACTGAAAATGTCCCAGGTATTGTCGGTTTTGGTAAAGCTGCTGAACTTGCATATGAGCATTTAGATGAAAACATTGCAAAGCTTACAGAACTAAGAGATTCTCTTATTGAAAAGATTGGCGATAGAATTCCAGAAGCTTACTTGAATGGTGATAGGGATAATAGACTTCCGAATAATGTAAACTATAGATTTGCAGCAATTGAAGGGGAAGGATTGATCTTAAGATTAGATGCAAAAGGAATCAATGGTGCAACTGGTTCTGCATGTTCCTCAAAAAGTCTAAAGGCATCTTATGTATTAAGCGCTTTAGGTTTGGAAGATGCGGAAATTCACGGTTCCCTCAGATTAAGTTTAGGTACTGAAAATAGCTTAGAAGATGTTGACACAGTTGTAGATGCATTGGATGAAGTTGTTGCAGGATTAAGAAGAATGTCTCCTTTATGGGATAATGAAAATAATGAATCTTTAGAATTAGATGAGTCTAAGTTTACAGACCCAGACCATTAAAAAAAATTAAATGTTATAATTATTTAAAGAATTAATGTAAAGTAATAAGGTGATAAAATATGTACAGTGAAAAAGTTATGGATCATTTTGCAAATCCAAGAAATTCAGGTATTATTGAAAATGCAAGTGGTGAAGGAACTGTTGGGAACCCTACTTGTGGAGATTTAATGACCATTTACATTGATGTGGATGACAATGAAGTGATTCAAGATATAAAATTTGAAACTTTCGGTTGCGGTGCTGCAATAGCTACAAGCAGTATGATAACTGAAATTGCTAAGGGCATGACTGTTGATGAAGCTTTAGAGATTACTAGAAATGATGTTGCTGATGCATTGGATGGTCTTCCACCAATCAAGATGCATTGTTCTAACTTAGCAGCAGATGCATTGACTGAAGCAATCAAGGATTACAAATCTAAAAAATCAGAATAAAAAATTTTTTTATAATTTTTAAATTTTTTATTCTTTTTTTATTTTAATTATTTTTCAATATTTTTTATTCTATTATTATAAAACTATTTTTATTATTTTTTATAATTTTTCAAATTCATTTTCTTTTAAGATTTTTGTTCTATGCATTTGAAACTTTTTTTAAATTTTTTCTTAAAATTTTTTTATAATTTTCATAAAAATTTACATTTCCGCACAATTTTGATAAAAAATTTTTCCAATTTTTTGCAATTTCATTTTTGTGCAAAAATTATATAGTAACATTTCATTAAATGATACTTTATTCAAAATGAATTAATTTAATTAATCATAAAATCAATTTAATTAAATTGTATCATCTTGCTATAAAAATGAATTTAGTATATCTACATCTAACAGTTTAAAAATAGTAATTTAATAAAATTTTAATTTTGAGATATCATAAAAAATAGAAATTTTAGAAAAAAGTTAAAAAGTTAAAAATTAGAAAATTAGAAAATTAGAAAATTAGAAAAATTTGAAAAAATAAAAAATAGAAAAAAATAACTAATGAAAAAATTTATTAAAAAAATTATTTTTCAATTGAAATTATTTTTTTATTCATTAGTCATATTTTGGATTTCACTTAGAAGTTGATTTAATACTTCCTTGCCAAGACCCTCAATATATTTTATGGATCCTGCACATTCGTGACCTCCACCATCAATACCTGCTTGAGGTATCTTATCTGCAAGACTAATTACTATATTGTTTACATTAAATCCAAAGATCTTATGAACAGAATCGGTTGCCCTTAAAACCCCAAAGTCAGGACCATGCCCAAGGGTAATGATTGGCTTATCTTCACCAATCTCTTTTACAATCTTATCATGGACAAATCCACAGGTTTTTCCCGGAGCAGGGAATGTAAACTTATGAGCATATTTCTCAACATCCAAAACATTGAAGTAGATTCCATTTTCCAGTTGGACTCTTTTTATGTTAGGCAAAGCCGCTTTCATTTGGGTATCTACACGTTTTAGGTATTCTTTATATAATGCTTCAACCATCTTAGGATGCTTATCAAGATTGTCTACACCTAAAATGGTATCGATAATTCCTCTACCATTCATGAATCTAAGGAAGTAAGCTTCAAAATCAATGCATTCTGCAATTTTCTTCAATTGCTCTCTATCATATCCTTTTTCAGATGCAAGCTTTACATATTGTTCCACTTCATCCGCTTCTGCACGGTCTCCTAAAACCGCAACAGCAGGCAAGTGTTTCACTAGGTCTTCAACATCTGGATTTATGATATGTGCAACCTCAGTAGCTAATGCTCCAGCGGTTATTTGTGAATCCCCTCCAACAAGATAAGGATTTACATGAGTGTCAACATATTCATCCACTGCAACAGTGCCTGCAATGATATCCTCATTATTGCACTCTACGCTTCCATCAATTGTTTCTCCACTTTTCAATGTTTTTGTAATTAATTCTCCAGGGAAGTGATGGTCAATAACCACTATTTCAATATCATAGATTTTTGCTTGCATCAATGCTACAATGTCTTCCTCTGTAGAACCATTATCTAATAATACAATTAGTGGCAATTTTTGCCCATGCCTATCAAAGTCTTCCAATGCAAAGGATAAGTCTTTGACAACATCTTCCAATTCGTAAAATGGAGCTTTACTAGGTGAGCGTTTGAAGTAATGATATTCAGCATCATTATCTGGATTGAACTCTTTTAATAAAGGAATCACTGCTTTTTCCATTGCAACTCCTGCACAGATACCATCTGCATCTGCATGGTGCCTGACAAGGATAGATCTTCCATCTAAAATTGCTCTTCTGATGACTTTTGCAGCTTCTCTCATTTTAGGCTTTAACCTATCTAAAACTGGGCTTTGGATTAAGAAATCAACATCTTCAGGTTCTGCCTTTTTATCTAAAGCAATATCAATGAATTCCTTCATCTTATTTGTTTCTTCCTCACCAAGCTTTTCAATGCTGCTTGATTCTATTTGAATTTCACCATTATGTTTATTGACTTCTCCAATTACCTCTACAATATCCCCTATTTCAATTTCAGGATACATTCTAACTCCAGGTTCATTAAATGCTGCAGCCCAGGTAATTGCAGTTTCATCAGTGATTGTAAAAATAGTTGGTCCAGAAGTCTGTTGGATCTGTATAACTTCTCCATGGACTTTAACGACATTACCCATTGAAGAATCATCAAGAGTTTCGATTTTGGTTCTTTTGATGTTTTTCTTGACTTTTTTAATTACATATTCTCCTTTGAAAACGCTTGCAGGAGCCATATCCACTTCACGTTTTCTCTCTTTGATTTGGGTGATTCTTACGAATACATAATCTCCCACTTTATTTGAGGAATTGCGTGTTCTCATGAGTCCCCAAACTTGATTGTTTAAGCTTACAAAAAGACCATATCTTTCTACTCTTGTAACTTTACCTCTGTAGATGGAATTAAGTTCCAAATCACTCATTTCACATAATCCATCTAATTCGTAAACAATTTCCTTACCAGAGATGTCAGATTCCACAACAATTTTTTCCGGATTTTTCTCTCTTTCCAATTGTTTTTTTATCTTTTCTGCTTCTTGCTTTTCTGCACATTCGTCGCAGTAATTCTTATCAGAGTCAATACGTTTTCCACAATCATTGCAAACAGTAATTTCACCGGTTCCATTACAGTAGGAACAGTCTTCCAAGACATCCACCATTCCTTTGCCATCACAAACTTCACATGGAACATCTTGGTCTGCATCTAAATCAAATTTAGCTCTAGCATTACTGTTCACTCCTTTAAAGTGACTTTTCATTTCAAATGTATCTACATAACCGGTTCCATCACAATTTTCGCATATTTTTGTATCTACAACTATGGATCCGGTTCCATTACATTTAGGGCATGCTTTTTTCATTTTTCCCCCTCACAGATTTCTAATAAATTCAATAAATTAATAATTTGCATGGAACAATAATCTATTTAGATTATTCCTGCTTTTTTGAATAATTCTGAGTTTTCTTCAACTAATTGATTTCTTTCACCTTGAAGTATCACTGCTTTTTTCATTTGATTATTTGCTGATTTAGCATATGAATTTCCGGAATAAGGATCATTATTTGCATAGTATTGAATAGCTAAATAAAGCTCATCGCTTGCCTGTTTCTTTAATGACACTTCTTCCTTTATCAAATCAATATACTCTTTATATACACTTTCATTCAAGTCATCTTGATACTCTTCAATTTCTGAAAGTTTTGTTTCTGCGTCATTAAATTTTTCCTTTGCAATTTGAATGTTATTGTTTCCACTTGCATAGTCACGGCTATTGATGGAACTTATTGCAGCGTTATAATCGTTATCTCCTTCAGTGATATCAGTGTTCAAATCTTTCATTCTACTGTTTATGTTATCAATAGGATCATTAATGCAACCGCTTATACTAACGACGGCTATCAATATCAAAACAATTAATACAATATCTTTTCTCATGCTATCAAATTTAATTTTTTTAATTTTAAACAATCTTTTTTAATTAGTTAATAATTTGATAAATTTAATTTAAAAGATTTAACTTATATAATATTAATATTATGAATTTCATATTTAATAAAATTTAGTAATTTGATGAAAAATAGTTAGAATAGTGGAATATTAAGTAAAAGTGATAATAGTAAAAATAGTAAATTAGAAAATAATGCAAATTAAATGTTTTAAAAAAATAAAAAATAGAAAAGTATTATTTAAAATAAATAATACTTAGGAATGCCATAAACCGTGGATATTACAATATTCAATAGCTTTTACATCTTCAACTTCTGCATTTACATCGAATACTGCTTTAGGTTCATCACCAGGTTTTAAGTTTGCACGGTAAACTTGATCCCCAACAATTAATTCAACAAAATTAATGTAGTGTTCTTCTAACATTGGGTGAGGTTCTTCTCCCATAGTTACGACAATTTTGCCGTCTTCTTTGGTAATTACAGGGATGTGTTTCACTCCACCTTCTGGTAATTGTCTAGGTTCTAAAAGTTCCATTGCTTCTCCACAGCAAACTAATTCTCCAGCGCCTTCAACAATAACTTCCACCATGTTTCCACAGTGGTTACATCTGTAAATTTCATTAATTTTAACCATATAATCGCCTCCAAATAATAATTAATTCTACTTTGTTCATTACAATATTTAAAGTTTTATATAATTAAAACATTTAAGGTTTCAAGTGAAAATTTTCATCGATTTTTTATTATTTTCCCTTATTTTAGTTTAAATTTTAAAATATTTTATAAAAACTTTTTATATTTGTAAAAATATAAATATAAAATAAGATATTAAATTTCAAAAAAGTTGTAGCGGAAGGTTGAGTTAATCCTTCATTTTTAATGTTTTTATAAGTTTTAATATGCTTTTTTGAGATTTGAAATTTTTAATTGATTTAAGAAAATATAAATTTGAAGGCATAGATTGAAATTATTATGAATTGTAAAGTTAAAATTTAATATGCCTATTATTAAGCGATGTGAGAGTATGAGTTTAATTATTGCTTATGTTGGAAAGAAAGGATGTGTAATGGCAGGAGATAAGAGAAGAATTGCCTATTTTGGTTCTAAAGATGAACGTGAACTTTTAGAACAAGAAATTTACACCGGTGAAATCACTAGTGATGAAGAATTATATGCAAGAGCGGAAGAGCTCGGAATAAGCTTAAAAATTACAGATGATGCAACTAAAGTAAAAAGTGTAGAAAATGTAGCTGTAGGGGAAGTAAGTTCAAGAGGAACTATGGAAACCAAAAGAAAAAGAATTTATGGTACAACAAACGGTTTCCAAATTATTGAACTAACTGGATCTGAAATAGTCAATGCCAAAAGAGGAGAATCTTCCATAATTGTATTTGGAAATAAGATTACAAAATCTTTAGCTAATGAAATGCTTAAAAACAGATGGAAACCTAGTTTCAGCTTAAAATATATGGGAGATATTTTTGGTCAGATAATAGATGATATCTCTAAAAAAACTCCTTCATTAGGTACTAAATATGATGTTGTTATTCAACAAAACAACTTATCAAAAGACAAGGTTCAAGATTATTTGGATGAAGTCATTGAAAGAGATGTAACTCTTTTAGCTAAGTTTAGAACAAAGCTTAGGGAAGATTTATTAAAACAAAATGAAACAATTAAATTAGCTTCCACAATTATCGATGAAGGTCCTGTGGGAATTGTTGATTCAATTGATGAAAAGATGATTCAAGTGAAATTAAATCCTGATGTAAGGGCATTTGACATCAATTGGAAACTTCTTGCAAAGCCTGGTGAAAATGTTATCATGTTTGTTGAAGAGGAAGATGATGCATTATTAAAAGACCAAGTTGTTATTGAAAATGAAGTTTTATGCATTAAACGTAATAAGGCTAATTTAAAATGTGATATCATATTATGTCATCTTAAATAAGTAGTGTTTATTATTGATTGTATTTGGATTGAATGTATTATTTGTTTTTTTAAAAGGTGACAATAATGAAAATTACATTTTTAGGTTCTGGAGGTGGTAGGTTTGCCACCATCAGTCAAAAGAGAATGACTGGGGGCTTCAGAATTGATGATTTTGGAGGAAAGAATTATCAAGTTGACCCCGGTCCTGGAGCATTGGTCAGATCTTATCAGTTTGGTGTAAATCCCACTAAAATTGATGGAGTTTTTATTTCTCATTCTCATACAGACCATTATAATGATGCTGAAATATTCATTGAAGCAATGACAAGAGGAATGACAAAGAACAATGGTATCATTATGGGAAGCCAATCTGTTTTTGAAAAATTCCAACGTTGGGGTCCTGCTATTTCAAGTTATCATAAAAGCAATTCTAAAAATTTGATCTTGACTCCTAATAAGATAGCACGTTTTCCTTCATTTACCATTAAAGGTACTGAAACAAGACATGGAGACCCTACAGGTGTAGGTTTCCAAATAGAGAATAATGGGTTTAAGATTTCATACACTGCTGACACTGAATATTTTGATGAATTGCCGAAATACCATAAAAATGCAGACATTTTAATTGGTAGTGTCTTAAGGCCAGGACCAAGATCCATTAGGGGACATATGTGCACTGATAATTTCATTGACATTGTTGAGCAGGTCAAGCCAAGTTTAGCGATTATGACACACTTCGGTTTCAAGATGATTGCTGCAAACCCAGTTGAAGAGGCAATAAGAGTCTCTAAAAAGACTGGAGTTAGAACATTAGCTGCTTTTGATGGTATGAAAGTGGATATCAATGAGAAATATCCTGAACGTTCTAAAATGATTCGTCTTAAGGATAGGTTTGCAAATCGCATAAAACAAGAGGATGTCTATTCCCTTAATTTCGAATCAAAACCAAATAAAAAAAAGGAATAATAAGAAAAATAATTATGACAACTAAATTATTTTCTTATTTTATTTTTAATTTTTTATATCTATTTTTTTAAAATTTTTCAGTTTTTTAATTTTTTATATCTATTTTTACAAAATTTTTTTAAAATTTTTCAGTATTTTTTATTTTAATTTTTGAAAATTTTATAATATTTTTTGCTATTTTTCATTTCATGTAATTTCAAGATTCTTTCATGAAATGCGTCTCTTGATTTAAATAGACTTATTTAAGTTTGTCGGATGTATAAATCCTCCGCGAATCATATGGTCCGCTAAAATGATAGCTGTAGCTGATTCGGCAACTGCAGTGACTCTTGGACATATGCATGGATCATGTCTGCCACTGATTTCAATTGTTGTGTTTTCTCCTTTTTCCAAGTCAATTGTATTTTGGATTTTAGAGATTGAAGGTGTTGGCTTAACAGCAATTCTTGAAACGATTGGCATTCCATTACTCATTCCACCAAGAATTCCTCCAGAATTATTGGTTTTAGTTTTTATATTATTGTCTTCATCGTAGTAGAATTCATCGTTAATCTCTGATGCTGTTGATTTTGCACTTTCAAAGCCTAATCCTATTTCAACTCCTTTAACTGCATTAATGCTCATTAAAATTTGTGCCAAATCACCATCAAGCTTTCCAAACACTGGCTCTCCAAGTCCTGCAGGAACTCCAGTTGCAATTGTTTCAACTATTCCTCCAACTGAATCCCCTTCCTGTTTTTTGGAAAGGATCAATTCTTCCATGAGTTTTGCAGCATTTGCATCACCACATTTGACGTTGTTTTTTTCAATTGTGTCTTTTAGGTTTCCATAATCTATATTTTCTGCTTTGATATTTCCTATTTGGACAACGTGGGATATTATTTCAATGCCTTGGGTCTTTAATAGTTTCTTTGCAATAGCCCCTCCAATAACATGTCCTATGGTGATTCTGCCGCTTCCACGACCTCCTCCATTATAGTCGTAGATTCCATATTTTTCCATCCAGCAAAAATCTCCATGTCCTGGCCTTGGAGTGTTCTTAATGTTTGAATAATCCTTGGATTTTTGATTGGTGTTATAAACGATTCCAGTGATTGGGGTTCCATCTGTTTTTCCTTCAAATATTCCAGATACAATTTCTATTTTATCCCCTTCCTTTCTGGATGTTGTGAGCGCACTTGTTCCAGGTCTTCTTTTATTCAATTCAATTTGAATATCCTCTTCGCTAAGTTCCAAATTAGCTGGACATCCATCTATAACTGCTCCAAGTGCTTTTCCATGACTGGAACCGAAACTTGTAATTGAAAAGATTTTTCCAATAGTGTTTGTCATATAATTCCTCAAAAGATTTTATTAAATTATTATAAGTTTGTTCACTTTCCTCAATTTAATTTTCTAATATTAAATATTTTTATTTCCCTTAATATAGTTTAAGTTTTTATATGAATTTACATTAAAATTTATATTAGTAATTTGATAAACTATTATATGAATAAATTTTATAAAAAAATAATTTTTATAAAACTTTAAATTATTCCAATTTAATCTAAATTAATTTAAAGTAATAATTTTTTATTAATAATCATTAAGAAGTGAAATCATGAATTTTCCAATTACAAGAATGAGAAGATATAGGAAAAACTCTAAAATTAGAGACATTGTACGTGAAACCAAATTGAATAAAGAGGATTTGATTTATCCAATTTTCGTTAAAGAAGACCTTAAAGATGGTGAAAAGGAAGCTATTTCCACAATGCCTGGAGAATACAGATATTCTTTAAATGACTGTGTGGAATATGCAAAGGAATTGGAAGCTAAAGGCTTGAAATCCATTATTGTTTTCGGCCTTCCAAGCCCTGAGAAAAAGGATGCAATTGGATCTCCTGCTTTTGCTTCAACAGGAATTGTTCAAAGAACTGTCCGCAAGCTTAAGGAGGAAACTGATTTAGTTATCATTACTGATGTTTGCTTATGCCAATACACTTCTCATGGCCATTGCGGTTTGATTGAAAAGAATGATGACACTGATTTTGGCTTTGAAATCTTAAATGACGAATCCTTGGAATATCTTGCAAAAGTTGCACTTTCCCATGCAGAGGCAGGTGCAGACATTGTAGCTCCTTCTGATATGATGGATGGAAGAATACAAGCATTAAGGGAAATTCTTGATGAAAACGGTTATTACAATACAATGATTATGTCCTATTCAGTTAAATTTGCTTCTTCATTCTATTATCCATTTAGGGAAGCAGCATGTTCTGCTCCTACTGCAGGTAACAGAAAATCATATCAAATGGATCCTGCAAATGCTCTTGAAGCAATCAGGGAAGCGGAACTTGATGTAATTGAAGGCGCTGACTTTTTAATGGTTAAACCGGCACTACCTTATTTAGATATAATTAAAACAATTAAGGATGAGTTCCCAATGCCTTTAGTGACCTATAATGTAAGCGGAGAATATTCCATGATTATGGCAGCTATTGAAAACGGATACTTGTCTGAAGAGGCTATAATGGAATCATTATTGTCCATAAAAAGGGCTGGAGCTGATTTGATTATTACTAATTTCGCTCCTTATGCTTTAGACCACTTATGATTATGGAGGAATGTTTGTGGAAGCAAAAGAAATTGCTAAATTGGCTCAAATTGCATCTGTTCTTGAAGTGAGCGGTTGGCCAAAACCAGGAAATGTTCACAGAACTAGAAATTACGATGACATGGTATTTCAGGACTTTGCAATTAGCGCTGTAGTTATTGGAGACACTATGGAAGCTGTTGCAAGTCAAGCTAAGGAAATTGATGACCTGTCCGAAGCGGAATTGGGAAGATACATTTTCCAAGCTGTTGATGAAACCAACAGATGGATTGAAACCAACACTAATTTAGGCATTATGATGATGTGCATTCCAATTGCAGCTGCAGCTTCAATAAGCAATGGCTTTGATGAAATTCAAGAAAATGTAGGTCGTTTAATGGATGCTACAACTGTTGAGGATGCAGTAAACCTTTATGATGCCATCAATGTTGCTGATGCTGGTGGAATGGGAGATCAGGATGAATTTGATGTAATGAGCGAAAAGGCAAAGGATGAATTGCGTGCAAACAATCAGACAATGTTTGATGTTTTGGAAATCTCCGCTGGTTGGGACAGATTAGCAAATGAACTCACCAATAAAATGCCTGTTTGTTTTGAAATCGGTTATCCTTGCTATTCAAGCTTTTGGAAAACCTCTGATGATGTTGATGTAATCAATAAGGCTACTGTTTTAACATTCATGACAATCCTATCACAAATTCCAGACACTTTAATTTCAAGAAAATACGGTGATGAAGTGGCAGAGGATGTATCTCAAAAGGCAAGTGATATTTTGGAATTTAAGGATGATGATTCATTTGTTGAAAAATTATTGGAATTTGATGATTATCTTTATGAAAATAAATTGAATCCTGGAACAACTGCTGATTTAACTGCAGCATCCATATTCTTATCATATCTTGCAGATAATTTCTAATTTCTATTATTATTAT